>JAIQGE010000014.1 GCA_020072815.1 Terriglobia bacterium
AGCTGTCCCTGGGCGTAGGTCAGGTCCTTCGGCTGCGCTCAGGATTTCGCCTGGCGGCTCGGACGCCGCCAAGACGGCTCAAGTTCGAGTCCTACCGCCGCCACCATTATTCATGTCGTAGCGCTCCACACCGCTGGCGGACATTCATCCATTCAAATTTCGGCTGCTCCTGGTACAGCGCCGCTCTACGCGCTAACCGGTCGAGCGGCTTAACGCTGGCCAGGTGCGGCGAGGCCGACTTGCGCGCCGAGCCGTTCTGCCACAGGTGCTGAACCCGCTTAAGCGTGGAGACGTCCGCTCGCGGTTTCGGAGCGAAGCGACAGGAAAAGACGAGCGACAGTCTCGGCTTTCTTCAACGGGACAGCGGAGCTGTCCCTAGGCGTAGGTCGTAGGTTCGAGTCCTACCGCCGCCACCAATGTTCCTGTCGCTGCGCTCCACACCGCCGGTGAGTCGCGCATGCTCTATGACTCTTGCGCTCCTGACGCAGCGGGCTCGGCGCGCAAGACGGCCTCGCCCTTGAAATTGCAATAAAGGTGTCACTGCGCTCCACACCGCCAGCGAGCCGCGCATGCTCCATGATTTTTAAGCTCCTGATGCAGCGGGCTCGGCGCGCAAGTCGGCCTTGCCCTTGAAATTGCAATAAAGGTGTCGCTGCGCTCCAAACCGCCGGCGTGCTACGCATGCTCCATCACTTTTTAGCTCCTGACGCAGCGGGCTCGGCGCGCAAGACGGCCTCGCCGCTGAAATTGCAATGAAGGCGTCGCTGCGCTCCACACCGCCGGCGTGCATCCATTCAAATTTCGGCTGCTCCTGACACAGCGCTGTTCGACGCGCCTCCGGTCGAGCGGCTTGACGCGGAAAAATTCACGAATCTAGGGCACATCCGCGGCTCGGACATCCTCGATCACGTCTCCCTCAGGAAAGTCCACGAGCACGCGTACGGCGCGACTTTTGTTCTTCGCTTCGCGCAATTGGCGCAGGATACTTTCAAACTTCGGATTCTGCCGCGAAAGCCGGTAAAAGCGCGCCGATTCCGAAAACGCCACCTCGATTGCGGCGGCGTCTTCGCGATCGCGAATCAGCGCTACGGTCATCTCCCGGTACACGGGCCGGCTCGGCGGCTTCGGATTGGGCTTGCCCGGCTTCAATTCATTAGCACGTTACCAGATTCTTATAGTTGATGAGCGTCTGGTCCGTTGCCGTGTAATTGGGGTCGGTGGAAAACTGCGTCCAGCCCCCGGACGGAGCGTAGGCCGATCCCGGCTGGATGGAGTGCAGCGAGACATGCGCGTTCGGGTTGCAATTCTTGTTTTCCTGCGCCGCCAGCCACGTTGTCAGCAGCACTGGTTTGTCGAACATTCCCGGATCGATCACCAGCAGCAGCACTATCCCGCGTGCCAGCCGCACTCGCACCAGGGGGGCAACGTGATACCACCACTGCACGCAGCATCCGCCCCACTTGTTGGCCTGCACCGCCAGAGTATCGTTCCCGTAGACGGCAAAGCTGAACACCTTGTCGCAACAGTAACGGTATTTCGTGGTGATGATCCAGCGCATCTTGTGCGCGCGGGCGTAGCACCCGTCCCTCACGTACTGGAACGGGATGCACGGCGACACATTGAACGGCCCTCCCAGGCTGCAGGTTTGCTTGGCGCAGAAATCGAAGATTTCTTTGGCCTTCTTGTAGCTTGGGATGATTCTGCGACACCGCCGGAAGCAGCGCAGGTGGCGGTGATGGTGGGCCAAGTTGAAGACCGTGGGGTCCAGCGCGGAAACATTCACGCGAAGAGTCTTCTCCGGCTTCTCCAGCAAGATGCGCGCGCGGTGAAACTCTTCCAGTTCTTTCCCGGAAGGCTCACTAATCTTGTGAATTACCCCTTCACGAGTATCAATTTGCGCCTTCACCGGCAGCTTCTTCTTCCGCGCTTTCTTTAAGAGCTCAGCGGAGTCGCGCCCGGCCTTCGCAGTTCCGGCCAGGGTGAAAATGGCCTGCTTCTCGCTAAAGAGGTACTGCGTCTCTCCTTTGACTTTCCGTATCGCCGCAAGCGTCAGAATCCCGGTTTCTCTTGTGGATGGCATGACTCAACCTCCCTTTCTGCGGGATAGTGACGCCAACGCCCTGTTCGTTTCAATAGGCTCGGGTGAAAAGGTTTGAGTGATGCGAGATGAGAGTGTGTTGAATTTACCCCGCTTTTCGCTTGCTGCCGAGCTTCAGCTACAATCAAATGTTTTCCCAAAACCCGTGGCCTTAAATGCGCGCTTGGGTGGGGACTGACGAATCATATGCTGCGTTACTTTACCGCCGGAGAATCGCACGGAGAGACCCTGGTGGCTTTCCTTTCCGGATTGCCCGCCGGACTCGCCGTGGACCTGCGTTTTGTTGACCGCGAGCTGTGGCGGCGGCAGCAGGGGTTCGGCCGCGGCGGACGCATGAAGATTGAAAAAGACACGGCCCACATCGTCTCCGGCGTGCGTAATGGAACGACCATCGGCTCGCCCATCGCCATTCTGCTGGCCAACAACGACTGGAAGAACTGGGAAGAGTCGCTGCCCGTGGGCCCGGGCGATCCGGAAAAGCACAAGCGCGTGGCGTCGCCGCGTCCCGGCCACGCCGATCTGGCCGGCGCGCTGAAATACAACTTTCCGGAAGCTCGCTATGTTCTGGAGCGCGCGTCGGCGCGGGAGTCCACGGCGCGCGTGGCGGTGGGCGCGATTGCCAAGCTGTTTCTGCAGGAACTGGGCATTGAAGTTTTGAGCCACGTGATTGCCGTGGGCAAAGCTGCGATGGAGAACGCTGAAGTCGAATGGGACAAACTCAAGGCGCTGCATGCGAAAGACGAAGTCCTGCTCAACTGCGCTGACCCGCAAACCGAAGAGCGCATGAAAGCTGAAGTGGACCAGGCGCTGCGCACCGGCGACTCCGTTGGTGGCGTGTTTGAAGTGGTGGCGCACAGCGTTCCTCCCGGACTGGGCACCTACGCGCAATGGGACGAGCGTCTGGATGGTTTGCTGGCGCAGGCCGTCATGTCGCTGCAAGCAGTGAAAGCCGTGGAAGTCGGAACCGGAGTTGGTTCGGCGCTTTCCTTCGGCTCCACCGTGCATGACGAAATCGGCTACGCGAAGCAGAAAGCGTCCAGCGGCTTCACCGGATTTACCCGCGCGTCCAATCACGCCGGCGGAATTGAAGGCGGCATTTCCAACGGGCAAGACATTCTGGTCCGCGGATATTTGAAACCGATTTCAACTTTACGTCGTCCGCTGGGCTCGGTGGACTTTGCCACGCGCGAGCCGGTCAAGGCCGCGTATGAACGCTCTGACGTGTGCGTGGTCCCCGCAGCCGGCGTGGCCGCGGAAGCCATGGTGGCGTTGACGCTGGCGCGCTGCGCGCTGGAAAAGTTCGGCGGAGACTCCATGCTGGAGACGCTGCGCAATTTTGCAGGCTACAAACAACAACTACAGAAATTCTGACGACGGACAAATGATCTATCCCATTGTGTTGTACGGCGAACCGGTGCTGGAGACGCCGGCGCAGACGGTCACGGAATTTGGCGACGAACTCAAGGAGCTGGTCGAGGACATGTTTGAGTCCATGTACGCCGCGCACGGCGTGGGGCTGGCGGCGCCGCAGATCGGCATCGGCAAGCGCATCGCCGTGATTGACGTGACCTTTCAGGAAGACCCCAACGCCAAACTGGTGCTGGTGAACCCGGAGATCATTAAGGCGCAAGGCAAACAACGCGGCAGCGAAGGCTGCCTCAGCCTGCCCGAATTCCGCGAAGACGTGACCCGCGCCAACGTGGTGACCGTGCGCGCGCAGGACGTGCAGGGCAACTGGTTTGAGCACACCGGAGAAGAGCTGCTGGCGCGCGCCCTGCTGCATGAGACTGAGCATCTCCACGGCAAGCTGTACATCAGCCACATCAGCGCGCTGAAGCGGGACATTATGAAGCGCAAGATCAAGAAGCTGATGCGCGCCGGCGAGTGGAAGTAAGCGATGAAAGTTGTCTTTTGCGGGACACCGCAGTTCGCCGTACCATCTTTGGAACGGCTGGTGGCGGCCGGGTTCCACGTGCAACTCGTGGTGACGCAGCCCGATCGTCCGCAAGGCCGGGGCATGGAACTCACCGCGCCGCCGGTCAAGCAAGCAGCGGTAAGGCTCGGGCTGCCGGTCGTCCAGCCGGAGAAAATCAAAAACAACCAGGAGTTTCGCGAGCAACTCATCCGCCTGCGTCCTGACGCGATCATCGTGGTGGGCTACGGGCGCATCATTCCGCCGTGGATGCTGGAGCTACCGCCGCGCGGCAACATCAACGTGCATGGCTCGCTGCTGCCCAAGTATCGCGGGGCCGCGCCGATTCAATGGGCCATCGCCCATGGAGAGACGATGACCGGAGTGACCACCATGCTGCTGGACCAAGGCCTGGACACCGGCGCCATCCTGCTGCAACGCGAGATGCCGATTGAGCCGGACGACACGGCGGTCACTCTGGCGCCGCGCATGGCGGCGATTGGCGCGGACCTTCTGGTGGAAACTTTGCGCGGCCTGGAGCAGGGAACGGTGCGTCCCGTGCCACAGGACAACGCGCGTTCGTCGCTGGCACCGATTCTCAAAAAGGAAGACGGCCAGGTGGACTTCAACCGCACAGCCGCGGAAATTTGCAACCGCCTGCGCGGATTTCAGCCCTGGCCCGGAGCCTACACGCAGTTTCGCGGGAAGAACCTCAAGATCATCGCCGCGCAGCCCGCGCAAGAACAGAACAACTTGCCGCCCGGAGAATTGCAGAGCGTCGGCGGGAAACTCTTCGTCGGATGCGGCGCGGGAAGCTTGCTCGAACTTCTGCAAGTACAGCTGGAAGGGAAGAAAGCCGTGTCCGCGCATGACTTTTCCCTGGGACAGCGGCCCACGCCGGGCGAGCGTCTGGGATAGCCATGGCCGTCTCTCTTGCCCGCGCTGCCGCGTTTGAGATCCTGCTGCGGGTGGAGCGCGAGTCGGCATACGCGGTCGAACTGCTGCACTCTGCCTCGGTCAGCGACCTCGCGCCCGCCGACCGTAATCTGACCATGGAAATTGTCATGGGCGTGCTGCGCTGGCAGCCCGCGCTGGATGCGATGTTCGCCCCGTTCATCACTTCCGCACTCGCCAAGCTGGACCTTGAAGTGCTCACGGCTCTGCGCATGGGCGCGTACCAGTTGGCCCGTCTGACTCGCATTCCACCGCACGCCGTGGTGAACGAGACGGTGGAGCTGGTGAAGCGGGCGAGAAAAAAATCGGCGGCCGGGATGGTCAACGCCGTCATGCGCAAGCTCAAACCCAATCTTGATCCTTATGCTTCGGACCTGACCGGCGTGGAATATTTGTCCACGGCGCTGGCCCACCCGAAATGGCTGGTGGAACGATGGGTCCAGAGCTTCGGCTATGGCCGCGCCGATCTGATCTGCACTTATGACCAGCAAATCCCCGCGACTGCCGTGCGTCTCAGCCGCGCCGAAGACCCGTCGGAAGTCGAAGCTAAGTTGCGCAACCAGGGCGTTCAGCTTGCACCCGGCAGACTGATGAACAGCGCTCGCGTCGTAGTCGAAGGTGACGTGACCAAGACCGATCTCTTCCCCAACGGCGGCGTGGCCATTCAGGACGAAGGTTCGCAACTGGTCGCCGCGCTGATCGGCGACGGCGATGCCCGGCTGGTTCTCGATTGCTGCGCTGCGCCCGGCGGCAAGACCGCAGCCCTGGCCGCGCGCCTGCCGCACGCGAAGATCATTGCGGCGGAACTGCATCCTCATCGCGCACGCCTGTTGCGCAAGATGGTCCCGCAGGAGAACGTCCTGGTGGTCACGGCGGACGCGCTGCACCTGCCATTTCGCACACAGTTTGACCGCGTGCTGGTGGACGTCCCTTGTTCCGGGACCGGCACGCTCGCACGTAACCCGGAAATCAAGTGGCGGCTCAAGCCGGAAGACCTCTGTGATCTGCACGCGCGTCAACTGGCAATCCTCACATCTGCGCTGGCCCAGGTTGCGCCCGGCGGACGCTTGGTCTACTCCACTTGCTCGCTCGAACCAGAAGAGAATGAGCAGGTAGTTGCTGCATGCTTGCAAGGTCATCGCGACTTCCGGCTGGTTCCCGCCAGACAAGAATTGCTCAAGCTGCAAGCCCAGGGCGAACTTGTCTGGAAAAACGTTGACGACCTGGTGAGCGGCGAGTTTCTGCGCACCCTTCCCGGCGTGCAGCCGTGCGATGGATTCTTCGCGGCAATCCTGGAAAAGCAATAACCACAAAGGTCACGAAGGAACACAAAGGAATTGGTAAGTGAGTAATTTGGTAAGTTGGTAATTTAGCGACCTGCCGCGTGAATCGTATTATCCGGACAGATCAGAAAGTCAGCGCTACAAACCGCAACTCTCAGTTGTCCAATTTACCAAATTACCAAATTACTCATTTACCAAATCGCGTGGCGCCCTTCGGGTCCGTTGCGGTTAAGCTCTCTTACTTCTTCACCTCAAAGTACACCGTGGTCCCCGCCACCACTTTCTTCCCTGCTGCGGGCGTCTGCTTCACGATGGTCCCGGTCAGGGCCTTTGGCTCCTTGCCGATCGCCTTCGCGCGCGCATTCGTCGCTGCGGGTTTGTTCCCCAGCACCAGTCCTGCGCGCTCCAACGCGGGCGCGGCGTCCGCCAGTGGCTTGCCGACGAAGCTGGGCATCACGTAACTGCGTGCGTCGTCGGCGGCGGAGAAAACCAAATCAATCTTGGGCGACGCCACGTTCTGCGATTCCGCCGGCGGGTCCTGGGCCACCACCGTTTGCGGCGCGGCGCCGGGCAGATGCAGCGAGGCCACGTTGCTGATCTCGAGGCCCCGGCGTCCCAGGTTGATGCCGGCCGCGTGCCGGCTTTGGCCCAGCAGATTGGGAATCGCTGCGCGCTGCGGCCCCAGGCTCTCCGCAACCAGAATTTTCCATCCGCGCCGCACGGTCGCATTGGGCGCCGGCATCTGCGAGACGATGCGTCCTGGCGGCACGTCGGCGCTGTAGAAGCGGCTTTCCACGGAGAGCACCAGGCCCTCTGCGTTGGCGGCGCGCTCGGCCGCAGCCGGTGATAGTCCAATCAGCTTGGGCACGCGTACTTCGCGCCCGTGGATGGCAAAGCGCATGGAGAGCAGCGCCGCGGCCAGAAACACCAGCAACAGCACCAGGCTTTTGAGAACGATCTGGACCAGCTTGCGCAGCACGCTAGTGGGCCTCCGCGTCGCCCGCGCGGCGAGGCAGAGCGGCCGACGCCCTACGCATCGCAGCCGCGCGTTTCTTTTCGTCATTGGGCGGCGGCAGAAACGCCTCGTTCTTCAGCACCGGGTCGGCCAGCGCGGTGCGCATGAAATCAATCCATATGGGCAGCGCCGTGTGGCCCCCGGTCTCGTCTTTTCCCAAAGCGCGCTTTTCGTCAAAGCCAATCCACACCCCACACGTGATGGACGGTGAGAATCCGATGAACCACGCGTCAGTGTAGTCGTTGGTCGTGCCGGTCTTGCCGGCAACGGGGTGCTTCAACGCGCGCGCCGCGCCGGCAGTGCCATGCTGCACCACGCCCTGCAGCAGCGCCACCATGGTGCGCGACGTCCGCGCGCTGATGGCATCGCGGGCGTCGGGAAAATCCTGTTCCAGCACGTGGCCTTCGTAGTCGGTAACCTTGCGGATAGTGCGCGGCTCAATGCGCAGGCCGTCATTGGGGAACACGGTGAAGGCGGCGGTCTGCTCGTAGAGCGTCAAGTCAGCGGCGCCCAGCGCGGAAGGCAGGTACGGCGGAATCGCCGACGTGATGCCGAACTTGTGCGCGTAGTCGGCCACGGTGGCCATGCCGGCTTTCTGCGCCAGTTTCACCGCGGGAATGTTGCGCGAATCCGCCAACGCGCGGCGCAGCGTGATGGCGCCGGCAAAGCGCCGGTCAAAGTTGCGCGGCGTGTACGGTGTGCCATTGCTGCTGAAGGTGGTAGGCTCGTCCACGATCAGGTCGTCCGGGTCGGCGCCCTGGTCCACCGCGGCGGTATAGACGAAAACTTTGAACGACGATCCCACTTGGCGCTGTGCCTGCGTGGCGCGATTGAATTTTGAATCGTCAAAGCTGCGGCCTCCGACCATGGCCTTGATATCGCCGGTGGCGTTGTCAATCGCCAGCAGCGCGCCTTGTATGCCGGAATCCTGCTCCAGGCTTACGCGCGCCGTGCCGTCATTATTCAGCGCCAGGATTTTCACGTAGACCAGGTCGCCCAGCGTCATGATCTGCTTGGGGAACTTGTGTTTGGTCCAGGCCAGCTCCGCCGGACCGATGGTGGCGCTGTACGCGCCCAGCTTCACTTTGGCAAATTGCAGCCCCACGTCCACGACGAGCGCGCGCACGTAGCTGCCAACTTGCAGCGGCTGGGACCAGTCCGGGTCCTGATACTTGTCGGTCTTCTCGCCGGCGGCGATGATGTTCCGCAACTCGCCTTTCCATCCATGGCGGCGCTCGTAGGCGGCCAGGCCGTCCATCACCGCGCGGGTTGCCGCTTTCTGCAAATCCAGGTCCAGTGACGTGTACACGCGCAAGCCGCCTTCATGCACCTGGTCAGAGCCAAACTTTTTTTCCAGATGCCGCCGGACTTCTTCCACGAAATACGGCGCCGGCAAAGATTCCTGCTGCAGGTTCAGCCGCAACGGAGTCTGCTTGGCACGGCTGGCTTCTTCCGCGGTGATCTTGCCGTCTTCCAGCATGTTGTTGATCACCAGGTTGCGCCGCCGCAGCGCGCGCTCGGGATAATTAATCGGAGAATAATTCGCCGGGGCCTTGGGCAGCCCGGCCAGCAGAGCGGCTTCTTCCAGTTTCAGGTCGCGGGCATGTTTGTTGAAGTAGTATTGCGCGCCGGCTTCAAACCCGTACACGCCGGAGCCCAGGAAGATCTGGTTCGAATACAGCGTGAAGATCTGCTCCTTGGTGAAGTGGCGTTCAATCTGCATGGCCAGCATGGCTTCCTGGATTTTGCGGCTGAAGTGCCGCTCCGGCGAAAGAAACAGGTTGCGCGAAAGCTGCATGGTCAGCGTGGACGCCCCTTGCGCCCGCGAGCCGGACGTCAGGTCGCGATAGGTGGCGCCAAACACCCGCCAGAAATTGATGCCCCAGTGCCCCTCAAAATTCTTGTCTTCGGTGGAGAGGATGGCCTCGCGCAGGACCTTGGGAAAATCGTCATAGGCCGCCAGCACGCGGCGCTGCAGCGCGAACTGGCCAATCACCCGCCCGTTGCTGTCATAGAGTTCGGTGATGGTGCTGGGACGGTAGCGCTCCAGGTCGCCGATCTGCGGCAGGTCCGTGGAGTAGACGATCAGCAGCCCGCTGGTGATCCCAAGAATCGCGGCGCCGGCCACCAGCAGTCCAAAGCCCACGCGTCCAGCCAGTTTTGTCCCGGCAATATGGAACGACCCGATTTTGGAGGGCGGACGATGAAAGTTGAACAACTTCATGGCAGGTGAGACTTATTTTCGGCGACTTTGCGCGATCAGGTTTGGACAAGGTCAGAATAGCATGGACTTTCACTTTGGGGCGATGACCAGACGTTCACCGACTCTCGCCTAGACTCGTGTGGCACCGGCGCCCAGGCGGAGCGGAGGAATCAAGCATGAGGGATAGAGTTTAGATTTCCCACCCTTTCCGGCAAAAAGCGCGGAAAGGATGGGCCACGCGGCACGATAACGCGCAAGGCGTAAAGATACGCGCCGATTATCTGCGGAGGGTTTCGCTGTGGATCAGGGGCCAGCGCTTGATGGGACGCCAGTCGCCGGTTTTCCAGTCAACGTGCTCGGTTTCCAGGGTGAAGCCAGGATCAATGATGAAGTGGAGCGCGGTCTTGTCCTGAAAGCGGACGTCAATTGCATGGTACTCGCCGGCGGTGAAGACCTCGACAAAGTCCACGGTCTTGCCGTTGAATTCGTTGAAGCGGTAGAAGGCGCGTCCCCGAAAGCGGCGGATGGTGGTCTTGCCGCGTTTGGTCTCAGTGAACCGCAGGGAGGCCGGTAGCCTCTCCCGTTTCTTAGTTTTTGGATTTTTGGGGTTTCGCTTTTTTGGGTTGCGGTGTTTCGGGGCTGAATGCTGAGTGCTGATTGCGGAGTGCTTCTTGCGGGGTTGCGTCGAGCGGACGGAGCGTTTACTTTCAATAGCAGCCATCTTGCCTCCTCGTAGGCGATTTGGTTAGGGCGCGTTCGGTGGTCAAAACACCGGGCGCTGCCCGTTAGGTTGTGGTTTTACTTCTTCTTCGGTTTGCGAGTCTTGTGTGGCACAGCCGCCCTCGGCTGTGTCTTCTGTTTCTCTCTCAGTTCTTGATATCGGGTTTTCCTTCCGTTGGCGATCTTGGGCAGGAGTTGGCGAGCCTGCTCAATGTCGGATTCGGTCCAGAGGTGAATGCTGCGCTGGCCCAATTTGACTATTTCCGGAGCGGGAAGCTTGCCGCTGGCAATGTATCGGCTCAGAGCAATCGGGCTAATTCCAAGCGCCTTGGCGGCTTTAGTGGTAGAAATCTTTTTCATTCAGGTACTAACGTACCTGATAGATATGGAGCTTGTCAAACAATTTATTTTTGTCGTCTCGGAGAGGGATGGACGAAGATCGAAGGTTGATCTAACCCACCCTTTGCGTCCACGGTCAGGATGTGGGTCGACCTGACAGAGAAGATCGGTAGGTTGAATTATGGGTCAAATCAAGAACAACTTGATCTTGTAGAGAAGGCCGTTAACGCCTTTTCAACCCAAGCCGATCTATTCATTGACTCTTGGGCGAGTGCGAAAACAGATTTTTCTCTTACAGTAACTCGGCTCTTACAGATTAAAAGGCATACGTGCCGGAATTTGATTAACCATATACACAGTTCTTGGCAATTGGCACGGAGACAGGACGAAGGTTACGACAGCCTCAATAAATTACTGATAGAACTCCTGCAGGAGCTCGAATCCTTCATTGTGATGATTGCTACTTCCAGAAGAGCAATGCTCAGAGGAGACTCTGAAGATCTACTGTCCTATCACAATCAATCCGTAGACCCGAATTCCTTGAAAGGCTGAAGTTCGCTGCATGACGTGGCAGGCGGGTGGCCCTCGATAAGAGCGAAGGCGCTGTCAAGGAAAAACTATTCCTGGCGATGCGTAAGCATCGCAATGTTGGCCAAACGAGTCTGTCGACGAAGACACTGGAAAGCACCTGTACTTGAATCACCATTCGTGGAAAGGTTTTGCTTTTGGTGTTGCTGTTGCTTTTTGCCGTTCCACCAACCATCGATTCGGCCCGACCTCGGCCATGATTCTTCTATTCGAACACCCATCCACCCGTTGGGTGCGAGAGCGCCCAATCAATCCTTCGGCAGTTGTAAATCTGCCAGGGCCACCCGCGAGCTGCTCTCGATGCGAACGACCTCCGGATACGGCGTATTGGTGCGGAGCATCCAGAAGAGTCGTACGGCCAACTTGCGCGCCGCCGCCACCTTGGCCACCGCTTTCGGTTTCTGGTGACAGCGATGCAGATACTCATTGCGGAACTTGGGATCGTAACGGACAGCGACCTGCGCCGCTTCCACCAACAACATGCGCATGAAGCGATTGCCCTGCTTGCTGATGCCGCCCATCCGCTGCTTGCCGGCTGAGCTGTACTCGCGGGGAATCAGGCCCAGATAGCTGGCCACCTGCTTGCCCCGCTGGAAGCGCGTGACGTCTCCCATGGTCAGCACGTAGGCCAGTGAAGTGATGGGTCCGACGCCGGGCTGGGTCATCAGCAATCGGGCTTTTTCATTTTCCTCGGCTGCCTTTTTCGCCGCCTGGTCCAGCACCACGATCTGCTGGTCCATCGACTTCAGCAAAGCCAGCAGGTTCTGGCGCCGTACTCCCGCCCAGAAATCCAGCGGCAGTTCCAGCAGCAGCTTCTGGCCTTGCTTGCTCCACAGCGAGCCACCTTTCTGCATTCCCTTGTTCAGCGCCAGGTGCTGCAGTTCGTTCTTCACCCGCGCCCGCAGCGTCACCAGCTTGTAACGATGAATCAGCAACTGCCGCTGATCGCGCTCCTGCTTGGACGGCGTCCAGATCCGCGGGAAGTCATCCTTCTGCAGCAGATCCAGAATGAGCGCGGCGTCCCGCCGATCCGTCTTCTGCTTGCGCACCTGGGCCGCCCGGACTTGGCTGCGTCGCCCACCCACACCTCATGACCCAGCTCGGTCAGCAGATCCACGAACCAGTGGCTGTTGCCCGTCGCTTCCAGACCCACACGCACCGTCCCCGTCAGCCCTTCATAGAACTGCCGGGCTTCTCCGCTGGCGTGCATCAACTTCCTTTCCTCGGTTTCTCCCGTTTCCGTGTCTAACGAAGCGATTTGTTGCCAGCTGGGATGGAAATCACATCCTATAATGATCATCGAAGGCTCCTTTCTTCCCAGTCGTCTTCGTCGTCAAACAAAGAATACTGTGTCGGACGGGGCCTTCGCTCTTATCCAATCAATCTTTCGCGGTTTTTGCGAAGGGTGGGATTCGATGATATTTCTTCACCACGCTGGAGCGACTGCGTCCGACTTTTCTGTCGCTACGCCGTGCGGCTACGCTCCGGCCTACGGCAGTGAGGAAGGATCATTTCATTAACTTACCCGGCACTTATCCCTCAGCGGCGGGTGGCCCACCTTTTCTTGTTCTTTTCTGTCCCTTTCGACACTGAGCGGGTGCCCTACCCTTGCGCAGCAAGGGTGGGATTAGAATCATGTTTGCATGCCGAAACGACTGCGGCGTATCCAAGGTGGAGGTGATCGTCACTTCATCACCTGCAGTTGCTATCGCCGCCAGGCGTTTCTTGGTTCGGCGCGCCGCCGGGATCTGTTTCTCACGATCCTGGAGGAAGTGAGGCAGCGATACGATTTCGTGGTCTGGGGCTATGTGGTCATGCCGGAACACTTCCATTTGCTGGTGACCGAGCCGCGACACGGAAAGCTGTCAGTGGCGATGCAGGTGCTCAAGCAGCGCATCTCGCGGCGCAGCCGGAGAAAGAGAAGAAACGCGGCGCAATTGGACATTTGGGCTGACGAGCCGCGGGCTTTCTGGCTGCCGCGGTACTATGACTTCAACGTCTACTCGCAGAAGAAACACATTGAGAAGCTGCGCTACATGCATCGGAACCCGGTAACGCGCGGGCTGGTGGCGTCGCCGGAGCTATGGCGCTGGAGCAGCTTCCGCTACTATCGGTACGGCGAAATCGGACCGGTGAAGATCGGGGAGTAACTTTCTCCCACCCTTTGCTCCGCTCAAGCTTGCGCAACACCGGCGCAACCTCGCTCTCCGCAAAGGATGGGGCACCCTCGGGTATTCTAAGGAGGGAAAAAGCTGCGGAAAGGTGAGCCACCCGCCCTCTACGGAGGAGAAGAAGCCATTAGCACTTGGCGGTCAGCCAAAGCCAAAAGTCTTTTAGGCCAATGAACTAGTTCGCGCTGGCATTAGCGAACAAAATACGGTATAGTAACACAGCCATAAGCACTTAGCCTTTAGGCGTCCCTGCCCCAGGGCAAGGGTCTCAAGCTCTTTGAAAAATCAGCAGCCAATAAACTGGAAAACCTCAAAACTCAAGATTTACCGCAAAGGGCGCTAAGTGCGCGAAGATGAATGTGTTAGCGGGAAAGTTTACTATGGAGTAAACAGTTGGGTGACCGTTGGGTCGAATGGGATCAACCTTGTGTTTGCAACACACACGTTAGGGGAGGGGTGGGGGGCGAAGAAATTGCCAAAATCGCCGGAATCCACGGCTGGCCGGGACAGGTCGCCAAAATCGGGCAATTGGAAAACAAGTATCCCCGGGGATGTTTCGCGTAAGTCCTTATTTTCCGGGGATGAACGGGGATGGGGCATGGGGCTGGTTGAGGCCAGTAAAAAGCGCGCCCCGAAAGGCGCGCTCATTGTTGTAATTGATAGCCTGGTTCTTACGAAGCCTTCTGCGCTTTGATCTTCAGCACTTCAATCGCGCGCCGCAGTTGGTCGTCTTCTTTGGTTGGAGCTGCTTTCTGCGGTTCGTCGGGGGTGCTGTCATCGTCGTCGGGCAGGGCAGCCAGGTCGTCATTCGACGCGGCCACCAGGACGTTCGGCGTGATGCCGGTATCCTGGATGATCTTGCCGTTGGGCGTGTAGTACTTGGCCACGGAGAGGATCAGCGCCGAGCCGTCCGGCACTTCAATCAGCTTCTGTACGGAGCCTTCGCCGAAAGTCTTGTCGCCCACCACGTCGCCGCGCTGGTTTTCGAAGATGGCAGCGGCCACCAGCTCCGCCGGACCGGCTGAGCCGCGGTTGACCAGCACGGCCAGCGGCAGATCGGTAATTTTCTTCTGCGGGTCAGCGGTGTAGGTGACTTTCGCGAATTTCTGGCCTTGCAGCGTGCTGATGGTGCCTTTGCTCAGGAACAGGTTGGCGACGGCCACGCCTTCTTCTTCGTCGCCTTCTGAGTCATTGCGCAGGTCCAGCACCAGCTTCTTGACGTTCTGCTTTTGCAGCGATTTGATCTTGTTGGCGATTTCCTGGGCCTTGCCTTTGGTCAGAGCCAGAGCCTTGATGTAGCCCACGTCGCCCAGCACCTGCTCTTGCACGGCGGGAGGATTCACCACTTCGCGGACGATGGTTACCTTCTGCGGCTCAACTTTGCGGGCGCGGATGATGGCGCACTCCACGCGCGAACCGGTGTCGCCGGTGAGCTTCATCTTCAGCGCCGCCAGGGACATGTCATGGGTGCTCTTGCCGTCCACAAATTCCAGGATGTCGCCCGCGGTCACGCCGGCTTTGTCCGCCGGTCCGCCGGGAACCACGGAAACCACGGCGGCGTAGCCAAAACGCTTCGACACGGTGGCGCCGATGCCGGCCTTGGCGTCAGCTTTGGTCTGCTTGAAGGCTCTGTATTCGGACGGAGTCAGGAAACTGGAGTTGGCGTCCAGCGATTCCAGCAGCCCGTGCAGCGCGCCGTTGGTGACCGACGGCATGTTGGGCTCTTCCACGTATTCGGTGCGGATGCGGTGCAGCACTTCACTGTAAACCTGGATGTGCGTGTACGCGCTGTCATTGCTGCTGTTGCTGGAGGCGTGCACGCCCAGCCCGCCGATCAGCGCAAAAACAATTACCAGCATGGAGCTGGCAAGAATGAGTGCTTGGACTTTTTTCGACATCGGTGAGAAACCCGTCCTTAAAGACTGCTTTGTTAAGACTAAATGGCACCTGCAAAGGTGAGCGGTATCTTCATTATAGCCGTGTTTGTTGGATGCAGATCAGCTTTCTGGCGACGCGGAAAATCTTAAGTTACTGCCCACTCGGGCGCGACTGCCCGTTTAGTCGCCTGAGGCCGCATGGCGTCGCGATCCCAGAATCCCCAGGATTTCCTTCAGTCCCTGGCGCACCTGCTTAAGCTCAGCCAGGTTGGGAGCAGGCACGGCGAATGGCAGGGAAGTCTGCTTGCGTTTGACTTCGGCGCGCAATTGCTGGCGCGCTCCGGCAATCGTAAACCCCTGTTCGTAAAGGAGTTTCTTGATGCGCAGGACGCTTTCCACGTCCGGACGGCGATACGTCCGCTGCCCGGTGTTGCTCTTGGGCGGCTTGAGCTGGGGGAATTCCGTCTCCCAGAAGCGGAGCACGTAGCCGGGGAGTCCGCACAGCCGGCTGACTTCGCCAATGCGGAAGTAGAGCTTGTCCGGGATTACCACGTCCGCTGAGGCGGCTTTCCGGGTGGACGGCTTGGCAGACTTTTGCATGAAAGGTTCTTGGGTCGCGACGACCAGGACGAAAGCGGCTGAGCGGAGTGTAAGTCCGATGGCTGGCGGGCGTCAACCGAAAATAGCCCGGTTGCGGCTGATCTCTTACGTTGGTCAGGCTCGCGCGCGCACACAGAAGTCGTGCTACGGCAGTTTTGCCGGCCGGCAATTGCCCCATTGGTTTTCCCCCAAGCTGGGGTATGCTGGGCCGAAGCGTCCAAAAAAATGGCACCCAGCATAACGAAACACCACGGCGCCGCGGCCATGGCGGAACTGGAAAGCCTGCGTCATGAGTTCCAGGCCAAGGCGGCCTCGGAACCAAGGCCCCAGGCCTTTTCTTCGCGCGTGGGCGTAGTGCTTTCCGGCGGAGGCGCGCGCGGCGCGTATGAAGCCGGCGCTCTCATGGCTTTTCAAGACGCCAAGGTGCCCACGCACATCGTTACTGCCAGCTCCATCGGCAGCATCAATGCCGCATCGTTTGCCGCGCATGCAGAGGGCCTGGTAGGCAAGGCCGAAACTCTGGTCCGCTCCTGGATGGAACTCACTCCCGCCACGCTGGGCATTGACTGGTCGCGTTACATCTTTCTTCTTGCCGGACTGGTGGCGGCCTCCGCCGGCGCCGGCAATTTCATCTGGGAGTGGATGAAGGAGCACGGCATCTATCTGCACGCGCACCATCCCAAGTTCACCTGGTTTGCCCTGGCGGCGGCGGGAGTGGCCATTCTGTTTTTTGCCGACAAGCTCTCTTACATCGGCTACGTGATCCTGAATTTCCTGCGCGGGCGCAACTGGGACCCCGACCGCAGAAAAGCCTGGGTCTCCCTGGGCGCCAACGTGCTGGTGTGGGGATTCATCGTGATCTTCCTGGTGTTCACGTACGTGCATCTGCCCATCGGCGGCGGCAGAAAGTTTGAGTTGAACGCGCCCCTGCCCGCGGTGGCCGTGATCCTGGCGGGCATCGGGCTGTACAAGCTCTTTCAAGAGCCTCTCAGTAAGCTCAGCCATAGCTTTCTGCGCTTGCCGCTGCGCACCGGGTTGTTCCCCAACTTTGACCGCATGAAGTTTCTGCGCGCGCGCATTCCCCAGGACCTGCTGCGCAAATCAGAAATTCGCACCATCATGACCGCCACGGACATTGAGCATGGCTCGGCCCGCTATTTTTCCAACGTCCCCGTGGACGTGCTGCTGAAAGACCCGGAAGTGCAGGAAGAATTTGTCCGTCGCGAAGTGGAGCAGCCTTCTGACCTGGTGCACGCCGCGGTGGCGTCGTCGGCGTATACGTTTACCTATGAGGCCGTGCCCATGGACGGACGCGTGTGGACCGATGGCGGCATCGTCTCCAACCAGCCCATTCTGCCGGCGCTGCGCCTGGGCGCCGACGTGCTTTTCCTGGTGCTGGTGACGCCGCTCGAAGGCGACGACAATACCGGCGAGGTCAAGACGTTTCTTGACGTCGGCGTGCACACCGTGGACATTCTCATCTCCAAAAACTTCAAGTCCGATATCGCGCTGCTGAACAATGTCAACCGCCTCTGTTCCATCTACGCGGCGGAGATGGGCGTGCAGCCCGAGCAGATTGAGCTGGAGATCGGGAAGCAGCATTACCGTTACGTGAAATCGTTCAACATTGCGCCGGAAAAATCTCTGCCCGCGACGGCTCTGGATTTTGACGGCGACATCATCGGTCCCATCATCGTGCAGGGCTATAAAGACGCTGCCAAAGTGATTCGCGAATTTTTGGACTACGAGATCGCGCGACCGCCGCGCGAATCGCGACGCGTGGTGCGCCTGGCCGCCGAACGCCCGGAAGGAAATTTCCGGCTTACCGTGCGTTAAGCTCTTCTATGGCTTCTGGGCATTAGCCTGCTTGCGCGTTTTGCCATCCTAAGAATGCTCCCAGTTCCTCCAGGAACACCTGCCAGGCTGGTTCGTCCGCGAGAAGAATATGATTGCCGGTGCTGAGCGGGACGAATCGCGCACCGGGGATTTCGGCGGCCAGAATTCGCCCTTCTTCCGCGGGAATGACGCGATCGCGGTCGCCGTGGAAGACGAGGGTGGGCACGGAGACCTTCGGCAAGACGTCTCGGACGTTGATCTCGTCGAGCGTTATCATGATGCGGGCGGCATTCTCCGGACTCGCTGATATCCGCTGCAGATCATTGAACCATTGCTGTTGTTCGGGTGTGGAATTGTGGGGAATATAAAAATTCGTGAACATCGATTTGAAATCCGGATTGTTCTTGCCCCAATCCAACCGTATCAAAGTCTGCAGTGCGCGCCGCCCCGCGATTTGTTTTTCTGTGCCGCGGACGCTCAAGCCGCGTGAGAACGCACCCAGCAGGATCAGATGGCTCACTCGCTCTGGATGCCGTATCGCATAGCTAATGGCCACGGCTCCACCCTGGGAGATTCCCAGGAGCGCAAATTTCTCAACGCCGGCCGCCTCAACCACCGTCTCCAGGTCCTGGACCCAAAGTTCCAGCGACATCTCCTTCACGTCCCATTGTGACAGGCCGTTGCCACGCTCGTCGTAGCGGACCAGGCGGTGATGTTTCGTCATTTCTGCGAGCCAATGCTTCCACAGCGGGCTGTCCCATTCGTAGTCCAGATGATTGAGCCAATTGGCGGACTTGACCAGCGGATATCCGGAGCCGGCGCTGGAGTAGGCCAGCCGTACGCCGTCGCGGGTGGTGCAAAATTGGATCTTTTGCCGTGGCGTGGATGCAAGGGCGCCGCTGGCTTCCGCAGGCTTGACTTGCCGCGAACCGATCTCCGAAACTGCCGCGACAAAGCGATAGCCCACGCGCGGCACGGTTTCAATGTAAGCCTGGCCGGTGGCACTCTCGCCCAGCGCCTTGCGCAGCAGTGACACGTTCTTGTTGAGGTTGTTCTCCTCCACCACGGTATCCGGCCAGATCCGCGCCAGCAGGTCCTCTTTTTTGATCAGGCGTCCCGCATTCTCCACCAGCAAACACAGGATTTCAAAGGCCTTCAACTGCAGCCCGACCTCAACGCCCCCGCGCAGCAGGCGGTGTTCTGCCGGATCGAGCTGAAATGGTCCGAACTGATAAAGACTTGCGCTGCGCGCCATGTCATAAAAAAGTAACAAAAAACCCATCTTGCTGAAAGGACTTCCGGCCTCCCCGCGGCGTTTAATCGCCCAGTGCGCGCGAGTTGGCGGCGAATCGAGAGTCCAGGGCCGATGAGCGGCAACAACAGACTAAGCAGGAGACGATAACAATGCCCAAGTTACTTCCCGACCAGAGTTTTTACCCATCGGCCAAAATGGCCATGGAAGCGGCCCCGGAAAAGCTGGCCTACATGGTCATGCTGAATGAAGATGCCGGCTCCCCTGACGCCATGGCGGTGGTGGACCTGGATCCGGCTTCCAGGACGCAAGGCAAAATCATCCACCGGATTGACATGCCCAACGCGGGCGACGAGCTGCATCACTTCGGCTGGAATGCCTGCAGTTCCTGCCTGTGTCCTCACTCGCCGCATCCCCACATGGAACGGCGTTACCTGGTAGTTCCCGGGTTAAGATCTTCCCGCATACACATCCTTGACACCAAGCCAGATCCCCGCAAGCCGGTGCTGACCAAGGTGATTGAGCCGGACGAAGTAATGAAAAAATCCGGCTACAGCCGTCCCCATACCTCGCACTGCGGGCCGGACGGCGTTTACATGAATGCCATCGGCTCCGCCGAGGGCAAAGGGCCGGGCGGAATCTTTGTTCTCGATCCTGAAACCTTCCAGATCAAGGGACCATGGGAAGCCGATCGCGGACCACAACACCTCTCGTACGACTTCTGGTGGCACCTGGGCCACGACACCATGATCACCAGCGAGTGGGGAACTCCCGACATGGTGGAGAACGGCGTGAACCCGGAACTGCTGCTGGGCGGCAAGTACGGACATGCGCTCCACGTCTGGGACCTGGACAAGCGGCGCCATCGCCAGGTGCTGGACCTGGGGGCGGAACACCAGATGCCGCTCGAACTGCGTCCGGCGCACGATCCCGCGGAAACTTACGGCTTCGTCGGCGTGGTGGTCTCACTCAAGGACCTCTCGGCCTCGGTTTGGCTGTGGCACCACGAGGGTTCCAACGGCAACGGCTCCTGGAAGCTCCGCAAAGTGATCGAGATTCCCGCGGAGCCGGCCCCGGCAGAGAAGCTGCCGCCACTGTTGCAGGGTTTCAAGGCTGTTCCACCGTTCATCACCGACATCAACCTCTCGCTCGACGACCGTTTCCTCTATGTTTCGTGCTGGGGCACGGGCGAACTGCGGCAGTATGACGTCTCTGATCCGTTCAATCCAGTGCTGACCGGTACGGTGCGGATCGGTGGCATGGTCAGCCGGCAGGCGCATCCGAGAAATCCCGGGCGCGCGCTGAACGGCGGACCGCAGATGGTGGAGCTGAGCCGTGACGGAAAACGCGTTTACCTGACCAACTCCCTGTACCGTTCCTGGGACGACCAGTTCTTTCCCGATGGAATTCGCGGATGGTTGACGACGGTTGACGCGAATCCCAACGGCGGATTGAGCCTGGACTCCGGGTTGTTCCTGGAGACGGAAAATTTTCGTCCGCACCAGGTACACCTGCAGGGCGGCGATGCATCGTCAGACTCGTACTGTTTCTCCTAAAGGCGGCATGTGATGAATGAGATGACGATGACAACGTCGTGGGCCGTTCTCTTGGGGCTGGGGGCTTTCCACGGAATCAACCCCGGCATGGGATGGCTGTTCGCGGTGGCGCTGGGAATGCAGGAGCGCCGCCGCGGGGCCGTTCTCTCCGCCTTGTTGCCGCTGGGTTTGGGGCATGCTCTGGCGGTGGCCGCGGCCATCGCGCTGGCGCTGGTGGCGGGTGTGGTGCTCCCGGTGCACTGGCTGCGCTGGCTGGTGGCCGGAACGCTGGTCACGCTGGGTGTGGCGCGCTTCATCCGGCACCGGCACCCGCGCTGGGCCAGCATGCGGGTGGGCGCCGTCGCGCTTACGCTGTGGTCTTTCCTGATGGCTTCAGCGCATGGCGCTGGTCTTATGGTTGTGCCGGTGTTTCTGGCGATGACCGCCACCGATGCCGGCCACAGTCACCATCATGCAATGCAAATGGCCGGGGCCACGCCGGCCAGCGCGATGCTGGCGACCGGCCTGCATGCAGTCGGCTACCTGCTGGTGACCGCCGCCGTGGCTTTCCTGGTGTTTGAGAAACTCGGCGTCGGCGTGCTGCGCAAGGCGTGGTTCAACCTTGATCTGCTCTGGGCGGTCAGCTTGATCGGCACGGGAGTGATCAGTGTTGTGCTGGCTTAACCTCGCAATAATCGGCGGTGACAAAAGATGGAGGGCGCTTCGGCGCCCTTCATTTGCTTTGCAACTCGGTTGCCTCCGCAAAAGCAACTGCTCGTCGCGCAAAGTTGTGCACAGAAGGCCGGCGGCTCACTATGCGCGCCCGCGGCGCTTCTTGATCTGAGGGACTACCTTCTTGCGCACGCGGTCGGCTGCCAGCATGCTGCTCACCCAGACCGCTGCTGCCAGGTAGCCGGCAAGCACGTCACTGGGATAGTGGACGCCAAGATAGATGCGGGAAAATCCTATCGCCGCCACCACCACCGCGGCCGCGACGCCCGCGCCGATTCGCACCGGCATGTAGCGCACGCGGTCGGCGATCAGTCCGGCCAGCACCGCGTAAAAGCAGAACGAGCACAACGCGTGGCCGCTGGGAAAACTGTAAGAGTCAGGTTGGGACACAAAGAAAGCGTCGGGTCGCGTGCGATGGAACGCCTGCTTCAGAATCAGGTCCAGCCCCAGCGCTCCGGCCATGGTAAAGGTGAGCCACAACGCGCCACGGCGCCAGCGCAGCCACAGAAAGACGCCCAACGCCGCCACCAGCTCCACGATCAGGAAGCCGTATCCCAGGCGGGAAATAAAGATCATGAGCTGCGTGAGCGACGGGGAAGCCAGCGCGTGTACCCAGTCACGCACCGCATCGTCAAATCGTGTGAACGAGCCGCTCAACATTTCCTGCGACAGCCAGGCAAACAAGAAGATGCTCACGCCTGCGGTGAGCAGGCTGCCGGCGAGCAGCGCTTCCATCAGCCGCGTTGGCGGCGGAGCTTGCTCGGCATCGGGTAAAGTCAGGTCAGGTTGGTTGGTCACGCGGCCTAGCGCCCTCTCGCTTGGGCTTTGGCTTCACTGCTGAGCCCGCGCAGCACGCGGCTGAAGTAGTCGGCATTGCGCGTCACAAAGATCAGCCGGTGTCCGCATGCCAGGTAGGATTCCGGGCGCAGCGTTGCCATCTGCTGCCAGAAGATATGCTGCAAGCGCTTGAGGTCCCAGCGGGTCTTGGCCTGGGTCTTGCTGGAACTTGCTGGGCCCAGCGTGAACCACTTGTAAGCGATGAAGACTTCAAAGTCCAGATCAGCCGGGGTTGAGTCGAAGAGGTACCATTCGTCACAGTCGCCGCTGGGGAGCGTGGCGGGGTTTTCCACGGCAGGAACGTAGACGGCGGAGTCCAGCACGCGCCAGCCTTGTTCGATTTGCAGCGGCGTGGGCTCCAGCGGTCCGGAATCGAACAAGGTGATGACCAGGTTTTTGCCGGCGAAGGCGTCGGGGCACACGCGCACCACGTCCGGAAGAGTATGGCTGGATGCTTCCAGCCAGCGAAAGTCGCCATGTACGCCGTGAAACATCATTTATGAATCAAGCTCCTCCGCCTGCCGGCTCCAGCCGCGTTATTTCTGCCCGGACTGCTCCAGCTTCTTTCTTAGGCTCAGCGGACGCATGTCCGTCCACACTTCCTTAATGTAGTCCAGGCACTCTTGCTTGGTGCCGGACTTGCCGGCATCGTTCCAGCCCAGCGGGTTTTCCCGATGCACGGGCCAGATGGAATACTGCTCTTCGTGGTTGATCACCACTTTGTAGATGGTTTTGTCATCGCGATCCGGGTCCATGTTTGGTTCCTCCAGCCTGAACTACTTTGCCGTCAGCTCTGGCGACTCACCGCTGCCCAGCTTCCACCTTCCACGGGCTGCGTCATGTCGGCTTCCCACACGCCTTCAAAATCCACGAAGTAGGCTTTCACGTCGATTTCCGGAATCGTGGACTTCAGATAGTCATACGCCCGATGCATCTCCTGGCGATGGTGCTCGGCTTCAATCGTCGGGTCATTCTCAAAGCCCGCCAGCCCGCCGTACGCGCCGCAGTCCGAGTGCAGCATGAGAATCACGGTTTTTGTCCCATGCAGCTGGATGGATTTGCGGATCTGCTCCAGTACAAACTCGCGGTCACTTTCATGGTCGGGCGAAGCCAGGCACTTGGCGCCGCCGGCAATCCGCACCGGATCAGGCCGCTCAATCCCCGTGCGCTTGAGAAGCTTCTGAAACACCAGATCAAAGCGATGGTCGTAACACCAGACTACGGCGGCGTCGGACTGGTAACGCTCTCGCGGGGAAGCAAAGTGGAAAACTTTTTTCATGCTGGGGGAGACCTCTGCCAACCATTATATGGGAGGGCGCGCGGGTGAATGCCCTGGCCGGACAAAACCCAAAACCTTGAAAACACGGAGGAACAGAGGTAGCGGAGGATGTGATGGGTTCGTCCACCCTGTGACCATTTGCATGCGTAGGCGATTCTCAGTCACGACGCAGAGTGTAATGATCGGCTCTTGCTTACGCTGCTTTGGTTTTCAATTACCAAATTACCAGATTACTCAATTACCAATTTCTCCCCTCCGTTTCCTCCTTTCCTCTGTGTTTCAAAGGTTTTGGGTTTTGCGCGGACGTTACGTAAAGAACCCCATGATCTTCTCCGCCACTTCTTTGGGAGCCTCCACCGGAAGGAAGTGTCCGTTCTGGGCGAAGTGCCAGACTTTCTGCCCGCCGAAACGCCCGGCAAACGTGGACGCAATGTACGGATCGCGATCGCCCCACAGCACGCACGTAGGCACGCGTTGGGTGAGCTCCGGCAATTTCTCTTCCCATCCTTTGTAGTTTTCCGGGTTGGTTGCGCGATAAAGCTGCAAGACCATCTTTCTCACCGGCCATTTCAAGAGCGCGTAGGTCTCGCGGATGTGTTCTTCCGGCATGGTCGGCGAACCTTTGCGCATGGAAGCGCGAAACACGCGCTCGTTCATGCTCATCATGCTCAGCTCGCCGAGGAAGCGCGTGCGCCAAATCCTGGCCCAGATGTGCCACTGGTAGTCGGAGAAGAAATTGGTGTTCATGATGGCCATGCGGCGGACGCGTTCCGGATGCCGCACCGCCCAGGCCAGCCCGTAAATCCCGCCGAAATCGTGGACGACCAGATTCACCGGCTCAGTGATGCCGGCGGCGTCGAGCAAGTCATTGATGAACCCGGCGAGCGATTCCAGCGAGAAGTCGAACCCTTCAGGAATGGATGAATGTCCGAAGCCCGGAAGGTCGGGTGCCAGGCAGCGGAAGCGCGACTGCATCTCCGCGATCACGCCGCGCCACAGGATGGATGAATCCGGGTTGCCATGGAGGAACAGAGTCGGCGGGCCGCTGCCCTGGTCTTTCATGAAGATGGTGGCGTTCTGTACGGTCAGGTTCATGATGTGGTCATCGTTGACAGAAAAAAGAAAGCTCCCGGTGAGAACTCAGCGCGAGACGAAGACTAGCCTTTCAACTCCAGCGGTTTGGCCATCAACGGCAGCCCGCGCAGACGGATTCCGGTTGCGCTGAAGATTGCGCCGGCTACCGCCGGAGCCAGGCCCATGAGCGGTGTTTCCCCGGCGCCTGCCGGCGCAACGTCTTTGCGGTCAATCAACTCGACTTCGATTTTGGGCACATCGCGGAAGCGCGGCACGCGGTAGTCCTTGAAATGCGGGTTCAGCACGCGTCCGTTGTCAAAATGGATGGCCTCAAACAACGCTCCACCCAGACCCTGAACAATGGAGCCTTCAATCTGGTTCTTGAGTCCGTTGGGATTGACAACCGCGCCGCAGTCAAAGGACTCGACTACGCGCACAATGCTGACTTGCCCGCGCGCGCGGTCAATGGCGACTTCAGCGCACGTGGCCAGATAGCCGTTTTTCTCAAAGCCTCCGGCGATGCCGAAGCCGCGTTCTGGAGTGGCCGCCTGCTTGCCCCAGCCAAACTTTTGCGCCGCGACTTCGAATGCCGCGCGTAGGCGCGGGTCTGTGATGTTCTTCAAACGGAACTGCAGCGGGTCCATCCCGGCGAGAGCGGCGAGTTCGTCCATGTGGCTTTCGCGCGCGAAGTGGTTGGCCGTGGCCGCCAAGCCGCGGTACGATCCCTGGCGCAGCGGCGGGTTCTTCGAAGGGTGAAATTCAATCTTCTTGTTGGGTACGTGATAGGGCGTGTCAATGGCCGAAGGGCCGGAGTTGTAGTTGTGAAATTCCCAGGCGACCAGAGCGCCGTCGGCGGCGAGGCCGCTTTTCACGTCAATCACGCCCGCCGGACGGAAATAGGCCCAGGTAAATTCCTCTTCACGTGTCCAAACCACCTCCACCGGTTTGCCGGCGGCCTTGGCCAGCCGCGCGGCTTCCACCGCACACTCGCCGGTGTGTTTCCCGCCGTAGGCTGAGCCGGTGTCCGGGACCTTGACGCGCACATGGTCCAGAGAAATATGGAAGGCCGCGGCCAGTTCATCGCGCACGGCGAACGGCCGCTGCGTGCCGGTCCAAACCGTCAGCTTGTCGCCTTGCCATTCGGCCACGGCGGAGCGCGGCTCCAACGGCGCATGCTGGATATAGGCAACGGTGTAGGTCTGCGACAAGGTCTTGGCCGCGGGAGCCATGGCGGTCTGCACCGAGCCGGTTTCGTTTCCGCCGCGTCCTCCGAACCCGCCGCGGGTCTCGATGCCGAGGTTCTTGCGCAAGGAATCGAATAAATCGGCTTCTGAAATCTGCGGCGGGGCCTGCGTCTTTACTTCCAAAGCTTCCAGCGCCTGCTGCGCAGCATCAGGATGGTGCGCGGCCACGCCGATGAAATCCCCATCGCGAACCACAGTTACGCCGGGCAGTTTCTCGGCTTTCTTCGCATCCACCGACAGCAGCTTGGCATTGAAGGCCGCCGGGCGAAACACTTTGCCGTGCAGCATGCCCGGCCGCGTAATGTCTGACGTGTACTGATGTGCGCCGGTGACGAATGCCTTGCCGTCGACTTTTCCCACCGCCGTGCCGGCCACGCGCCACTGGGCGGGACTGGTGACCGCCGGATCTCCGGCCGCGATCTTCACCAGCTTCTGCCCTTGAGTGAGTTCGCCAAAGCTGATGCTCTTGCCGCCGTGCCCGTTGACCACCGCTCCGTTCTGCGCCGACAACGTGCCGCGGTCCACCTTCCAGTGCTGGGCCGCCAGGTCAATCAACACTTCGCGCGCGCTAGCAGCGACGCTGCGCAGCCGTGTGCCCATCTGCGGCGTGGTGCGGCTGCCGAACGTGCCCAAGTCGAAGGGAGTGAGGTCGGTATCGCCCATGGTGAGCGTGATGGAAGCCAGCGGAGCGTGCAGCTCTTCCGCCACCTGCTGCGTCAGCGACGTGCGGATGTTCTGTCCCATCTCCACCTTGCCGGTGAAAACGGTGACTTTGCCGTCGCCGCCAATGTGCAGCCAGGACGCCAGATCGTTGGGAAGATTGCTTTCGCTTTGCGCGCGGCCGGATTCCTGCGCCAAAGCGCCGGGCGCCACGACGCCGACGACAAGGCCCGCGCCCAGCAGCTTGAACAGATCGCGACGGCTGACGTCAAACAGATGACGCAGCGGCTCAACCGCATGCTGCTCAGCTTCAAGCATCTCCGGGCCAATGTGATTCACGGCATCCTTATTCATGCTTGACCCCTTCGGCGGCGCGGCGAATGGCGGCCATGATCCGCAGATAAGTGCCGCAGCGGCAGATGTTGCCGTTCATGTACTGGACAATGTCTTCGTCGGAAGGCCTGGGCGTCTTCGCCAGCAGCGCGTGCGCGGACATGATCATGCCGGAAGTGCAATAGGCGCATTGGAATGCTTCTTCGTCCAAAAAGGCCTGCTGCAGCGGACTGAGATGGCCGCTGGATGCCGGCGCCAGTCCTTCGATGGTCACGACCTTCTTGCCCACGGCGAAGTCCGCGTCGGTGATGCAGGAGCGGACTGGCTTGCCGTCCACCAGCACGGTGCAGGCGCCGCACTGGCCTTCGCCGCAGCCGTACTTGGCGCCAGTCAGGCCCAGGCGGTTGCGCAGGACGGATAACAGAGACTCTTCTTCCAGAGCTTCAACCTTGTGGTTGCTTCCGTTCACGAGCACATGGATGGTCGGCATGGAAGGTCTCTCGGATGCGTCTTTCAAAATACTGTTGGACCGGACATTTGGTCTGCCTGTTATCGTAAACTCTTCAACGGGCCGGGTGCCAGCGGGAAGCGGAGCTGCATGCGTCGCCAGGGAACGGGCTGGATTCCAGGGCCTGATCACGGGCCCAAAAGCGGCATTGCGTACGGAGCTGAGAAAGCATGAAGAGACCCCTTGAGGTGGTGGTGTTCGATCTGGACGATACGTTGATTGACACCAGTATTGTGTTCGTCAAAGCGCGCGAGGAGTTTGTTGCCATGATGTGCCAGGCCGGTTACGCAAGGCGCGCGGCCCTTCGCCAGCTCGACGATGCCGAATGGCACAACTTGCATCATTTTGGATACGTTTCTGAGCGCAATCTGATCTCCATGCGCGAGGCGTATGAAGCGCTCGTGGAAAAGGATGGCAATCTCTTTTCCGCGGACGTTCTTCGCCAGATTTCGAGTATCGCGGGCCGGTGCCTTTACAAATTGCCCCGCCCTTTGCCTTACGCCCGCACCCTCCTTTCATGGTGTGCGCGAAAATACCGCCTGGCATTGCTGACGCGCGGCAGCGAGGCGTTGCAATACGCCAAAATTGACAAACTAGGCGTGCGCGACCTCTTTCACACCATCCACGTGGTAAAACTAAAGACCCCCGACTCTTTTCGTGGCGTCTTACGGTCCATGAAGTGCCACCCTCAGAACGCGGTCTCCGTGGGAGACTCTCCGCGTTTCGATATCCTGAACGCTTTAAGGGCGGGAATGTCTGCCGTCCACGTGCAGTATCCTTTCCGGAAACTGCAGTGGAACCTGGACCATGAAACCACCCCGGCCCTGCATGGCAAGAAATTTCGCACCGCCAGGAACCTGCGCCAGGTAAAGACCATGCTGCAGCGCGATGACAAGGTGGGAAATATCTGAGTGGCTCCGGGTCGCCGAGCAGCTCGAGTCCTTCCATGCGCCCGGAAGTCAGACGCCGGGCAGGCTAGAAATGCTTTCTCAGATCGGCGAAGCGCTGCACTTTGAGGAAGCGCCCGTCGCTCGACTGGGTCTCGAATTCTTCCTTTTCCAGCACCCAGGTGTGTTCATTGGGAACAAACACGGCGTTGATGCCGGCCGCCAGCGCCGGATTGATGTCTGAGCGCGGACTGTTGCCGATCATCCACGTGGTCTGCAGCGCCAGTTCATATTTGGCGACCACGTTCTTGTAGGCCGCGGCCTTTTTCTCGCGGACGATTTCCACCGCGGCAAAATATTCTTTCATGCCGGAGCGCTCGATCTTGCCGGATTGCTCGTGGACGTCGCCCTTGGTCATCATGATCAGATGGTGCCCGCGGCGGCGCAGGTAGCCCAGCGTTTCCGGCACGCCGGGAATCGGATGGATGGGGCTGCTGGCAATGCGATGGGCGAATCCCGCGATGAACTGGTGCAACTCCGGCGTGACCGGCTCCGCGGCCAGACGCTCAAAGCACTTGGTCAGGGAGTGGGCAAAACTGTGCGCGCCATAGCCGCGCTCCTGGATGGTCTCCCGCTCCACCTGATTCAGAAACAGGCGGACTTCCTGGGGCGACAGGCTTTGGTGGTTCAGACGCGCAATGAACTGCTGGATGGCATGTTCAAAATGGACGGTGGTCTCCCACAGCGTGTCGTCGGCGTCAATGAGCAGCGCCTGGCGGTCTGTATGGCCGTTGTTCATGGGATTCTTGATTTAAACACAGAGGGCGCGGAAGAGCACAGAGCGAGGCCACCCAGCCGACGGATAAATTCTTTTCCCCTGCAATGTATTGGGTCATAATAGATCTACTTTATGATCCACAAAGCTAAGGACTTGTCGCCTGAGCAGAAGGTTGCGCTGGAAAGGCTGCTGGGCCGCGCCATCTCTGACCGGGAAGACATCAGCATTCGCGTCTTGCAGCCGCCGCCGGGAGTCTCCCCGGCTCGCCGCCAGGAAATCCTTGAGGGATTGAAAACGTATTTTGCCGAAGTTGACTCGCAACGGAAGCCGGTGTCCGGAGAGCAAGCAGACAAAGTGATTGACGAGGCCATTCGTTCCAGCCGGCCTGCCTACCGGCCTCACGATTGAGGGTTCTGCTCGACGTAAACATCCTGGTGCGGGCACATGAGGGCTCTCACGGACCTGCAAGGGCACTCCTGTTGACGCTAATTGAGCAGGGTCACACGCTGCTAATTAGTGATCCGATGCTCATTGAACTTGCTGCTGTTCTGCGCTATCCCAGAATTCAGGTTGTTTACGGACTTACAGAGGAGCAAGTCTACGCTTATATCCAGTCGCTTCGTGAAGTCTGCGAAGTTGTTACTGTGGACGACCTTCTGCCGGCGCCAATTCGCGATCCGAAAGACGTTGCCGTGCTTCAGACTGCAGTTATAGGGGAAGCTGATGTCATTTGCACCCGCGACTCGGACTTTTACGCAGCCGCGACCCGTACCTTCTGCGCCACATTGGGGATAGAAGTCTGCACTGACTTGGAACTAGTTACCAGGATCAAACGAAGCCCTTGAGCCCTGCTCAAGCCCATTTCGACAAACCCATGTGGTCCTTTGAGGTTCCTTTTTTCTGTCCTCCCGCTGATAGAATCTTAGTGCGATGAAACCAGCCCGTTGGTCACGGATTCTGCTTGCTGCGATTCTCCTTGCTGCGCTCATTCCGCCGCTAGGCACTTTCGCTCAAGCTCAGGCTCCGGCTCCCGCAAAGAAGCCTCTGCCGCCCACGGCTGCCGCCGCGGCCAGGGCCGCCGATAAATGCGCCATCCGCGAGATCGTTCGCGGGGACGTGATCGGCCAGGTGGCCAAGTTCAAGATGGTCTCCATGCCCTTCAGCGTGAACGGGCTGGATGATAACGAGCGCAAGATGGTCTATCGCCTGGTGGACGCGGCCAAACTCCTGGACGTGATCTACTGGATGCAAAGCGACCCCAAAGGCTTCGTGCTGCTCAAGCGCATCGCCGAGTGCAAACAGGTGATGGACCAGAAGATCCGCCGCTTCCTCACCATCAACGGCAGCCGCTACGACCTGCTGGAAGAGAACAAACCGTTTATCGGAAACGATGCCTTTCCGCCGGGGCGCGCGCTTTATCCCGCGGGACTCACGCGCGAGCAGATTGAAGCTTACGTCGCCAAACATCCGGAGAAAAAAGCCCAGATTTACAGTCCTTATACGGTCATCAAGCGGCAGGGCGCCGAGCTGATTGCTGTTCCGTATCACGTGGAATATCGCCAATGGCTGGTTCCGGCGGCGGCGGCCCTGCGGGAAGCTGCTGGGCTCAGCCCGGACAAGGCCTTCGCCAACTTCCTGCGTCTGCGCGCCGACGCGCTGCTGACTGACGACTACTACAAGAGCGACCTGGCGTGGCTGGACCTGGACAATCCCAAGTTCGACATTATTTTTGCTCCCTACGAAACTTATCTCGACGGCGTGTTGGGCGTGAAAACTTCTTACGGCGCTGCCATCATGGTGCGCAATGAAGCTGAGAGCGCGCGCCGGGCGACCTTCATGAAGTACGTCCCTGAGATCCAGGACGCGCTGCCCCTCGCTCCGGAAGACCGCCCGTCGATGCAGGGCCACAAAGAACCCATGGAAGTGATGGATACGCCCTTCCGCGCCGGCGACCTGCGCCACGGCTACCAGGCGGTGGCCGACAATCTTCCTAATGACGCGCGCATCCACCAGGAAAAGGGCTCAAAGAAGATTTTCTTCAAGAACTTTATGGACGCGCGCGTGAATTACGTTGTGCTGCCCATCGGCAAGCTGTTGTTGCGTGAAGACCAGGCTGCGCAGGCTTCCATGGACGGCTACCTGGCCGCGGTGATCATGCATGAAATCTGCCACGCGCTGGGTCCGGCCTATGCCCGCACCAGCGCCGGCCGCGCGGAGATCCGCGCATCATTGGGGCCGGTGTTCAGCGCTGTGGAAGAGGCAAAGGCGGACATGGTCGGCCTGTTCGCGCTGAACTGGCTGATGGAGAAAGGCGTGTTCCCCCGCGAGCGCGCGCCGGAAGTTTACGCGTCGCACGTTGCCGGGATCTTCCGCACGGTGCGCTTCGGCGTGGCGGAAGCCCATGGACGCGCCGAGATGATGGAGTTCAACTTTCTCTTTGAGCAGGGCACCATTACCTACAACACGAAGATCGGAAAATACGAGATTGATTACGGCAAAATGCCCGCGGCCATCGCCGCGCTGGCCAAGGAGCTGCTGGAAATTGAGGCCACCGGGGACAGGAATCGAGCTGAGCAATGGTTCAACAAGTACGGTTCCATGCCGCCTGGGTTAAAATCGGCGCTGGGGAACAGTAAAGACGTGCCGGTGGACATTGATCCAGTCAGCGCTTTCCCCGAGCAGATTCAATGATCAAGCAAATGCCAGACACCAAGACCGAAGAAAGACGCCGTTTTGAGCGCATTGAGATCACGCCCCAGGCCCAAATCCTGGTGCTGGATTCGAGTGACAAGAAGGTCGGCGAGCTGCGCCAGTTGGCCCGCGGGGGCTTTTCCATGAAGACGGACAAGACCTACGCCAAAGACGGCAAGACCCACCAGTTTACGATCCATGAACCGGGCGAAGGTATCCGCGTTCCGGTGAAGGGGAAGGTCCGCTTCGCCGAACGCGGCCACACCGGCTTTGAGTTCGTTGACTTGGGCCCCGACGCCGCGGTGGACGTGGGCATCATCATCGGAAAGTATTACGAGCCGGCGAAAGAATAGTAGCTAGCAACTAGCACTCAGCATTCTGTCTCTTGTTTTCTTGGCCCCGTCTGCTCGTCTCTTATCTTTTATCTTTTAGCTTTGGAGCTTAAGCCGGCAGCGACTGCAGAAACTGGATGACCTCGGCGGCCTCTTTGACTCCGTTTTTCGCGCCCATCTGCGCGTGCACCAGCAGCGGGATGCCGTGCGGCCCGCGGGCGTGTATCTGGGCCGGCTGGGCCTTCAAATAGGCTTTCACCAGGTCCAGGTCGCCGAGCATGGCCGCCACAAATATGTCCATGCGCGCGCCTTGGGAGATGAGGAAGTCGGCAATGTCTTTGCGGCCCATGTGACCGGCCCCGCCGATGGCTTGCTCAAAATCACCTCCGCCCCAGTCCCATGTGGCGTTCACCAGGCCGGGTTCAGAGGCCAGCATGGATTTGGTCTTATCCAGGTTCACATGCGCGGCCATCACAAATTCCTTGACCATGTCCGCTTGGAGAGCTGGGGGACGCGCAGGTTGGGCCGAGGCTTGCGGGGCCGCTGTTTGAAGAGAAGCCGCCTGCGGCGCGCTGGACGCAGCTTGGCTGGGTGCTGTGCTGCCCGATTGTTGGAGCGGCCACGCATGGCCGGCCAGACCGTCGCTCACTAAACCCAGTAACCCAACTGTTCCTGCCAGCGTGAATGTTCTGCGATCCATGAGAAGTCTCCTGGTGAATTAGACGCAGAGACAGGCGTTTGGTCAAGAACCGGGGGGCAGAGTGGCGTTCCGGAAGCGAATCGCTTTATGGCGCCTCCGTTTCGCTGCGCGCCAGCCCGCGGCGTGCGGAGATTGAGTTGATCGGCACTTTTCGGCACGGCTGAAGCCGATGCCCTGATACCGAAACCAAAATCGCAAGACAGAAGAAAGTTGTTCCGCCGACCCAAGACTGGTGTCTCAGCTAATAGAACGATTCATCCTTAGTTCATCCTGAAAAGATCGGCTGCGCGGCTGCTGGGTGGCTCCCAGCAGCCACATTTTTTGGGTATGTCCCCCGAGTATTCGGGGTGCCTCCCCCGAATATTCTGACATTAGAATTTTCCTGAAGAATTCTGTTCCACCCGGACAGGTTGTGGGGTCTTACTAATCGACTCCTTGAGATTTGCCCCTCAAATGTGCTCCTCATAGGCCGTCAGGGACCGGAAGCCCTGGCGGCCAAATTTTTTGGAAGCAGCCTTTAGCACTTAGCCATTAGTACATAGCAAGCAGCCTAGGGGCTCGTTCTTTTGCAAGACGCGATCCATCCAGTCTCTGCTCAGGGCGCCAATGGTTCGAGAACACGAGGCTCAAGCTAAAGGCTAATAGCTAAAGGCTAACGGCTGCCCTTCCTCACACCACCATCCGCTCGAACTTTCTTGCCGCCAGCAGGAGCACGCCTACGCCCATGATCGCCAGGACCAAGCCGTCCAGCCAGAGCTGGGGAAAGCCGGCGCCGCGCAGGATGATCCCGCGAAAAATGTTGATCATGTAAGTGGCCGGAACAAAATTGCTGAGCATATGGAAGATGGTCGGCATAGTCTCTCGCGGGAACACGTAGCCGGAAAGAAAGATGCTGGGCAGCATGAGCGCCATGGAAGCCTGAATGGCTTCAGCCTGAGTGTTGGCGCGGACGCTGATCAGCATGCCGATGGCCAGATTCACAAACAAGTAAATAGACGTAAGGCCCATCAGCAGCAGCACGCTGCCGTGCACGGGCACGCGAAAGACCACGCGCATGAAGGCCAGAAGAATCAGCATCTCGCCCAGCCCCATAAAAAAGTACGGCATGATCTTGCCCAGCATCAGGCCCAGCGGACGGACGGGCGTGACCATCAACTGCTCCAGTGTGCCGCGCTCTTTTTCGCGGACCACGGAAAACGCCGTGAGCATTACGGTAATCATCAGCATCAGCACGGCGATGAGTCCAGGCAGAAAGAAGTTGGGCGAGCGCGAATCCGGATTGAACATCACCTTGGGCCGGATCTCCATGGATGGAGTGGCGCTCCCGCCTTGTGCCAGCACGCGCTGCAGCGACTGTTCCAGCCCGATGGCCCCGGCAACGTTTACCGCCGTGCCCGCCGTGGAAGAATCCGATCCATCCACAATCACCATGACCTGCGCGGTTTCGCCGCGAAGCAGCTTGCGGTCAAAATCCAAGGGAATTTTCAGTCCGACGCGCGCCCTCCCGGAAACCATCTCTTCGTTCAGTTCGCGGTCCGAGTGGACGTACTTGTACACCTTGAAAGTGTCAGAGTTGATGAAGTGGTTGATCAGGTCGCGGCTGGCAGAGCTGCCGGTCTGCGTACCTTCCATCACGCCGCTCTGGTCGTACACCGCGGTATGCACCTGGCGGACGTTGGTATCAATGGCCGCGCCCAGGATCACCATCTCAATGATGGGAACGATCAGCGCCAGCATCATGGCCATGGAGTCGCGGCGCATGTGCAGAGTCTCTTTGTAGAAGACGGCGGAGAATCCGCGGAACAACCTTTTTGCAGGATTAAACATTCGCCGCCTCCTGCGTCTGGCGCTTGTAGGTCAGTTCGACGAACACGTCTTCCAGGGTCGGCATAAGCGGGCGGACTTCCTGTGGCTCCACGCCGTGCGCGCGCAGGTCGCGCTCCAATTGCTGCTGGCTCACGCTTTCGTCCACCAGCGCGTGTATGCTGCGTCCAAAGATGGTGGCGCTCTTGAGATACGGCAGCTCGCGCGCCTTGCGCAAAGCGGACGTGACCTGCGCGGTGTCAATCTCAAACCGCCGCGTTCCGGCGGGCGAGGCTTCTGGAAGCTCGCGCAACTGGTCGGGCGTGCCGTCGGCGATGATCTGGCCGAAATAGATGTACGCCAGATGGCTGCAGCGCTCGGCTTCATCCATGTAATGTGTGGTGACAAAGAAAGTAATGCCGTGGCCGGAGAGTTCAAACAACAGGTCCCACAATTTTCGGCGCGCCACGGGATCAATGCCCGCGGTGGGTTCGTCCAGGAACATGATGGTGGGGTCGTGGAGCATGGCGCAGCCCAGCGCCAGGCGCTGTTTCCATCCGCCGGAAAGCCGCGCCGCCAGCCGTCCCAAATACGGTTGCAGCGCGTTGCGCTCGATGGTCTGATTAATTTTGTCTTCCAGGTCCTGGCCTTTCAGGCCGTAAATGCGGCCGTAAAAGCGGAGGTTCTCTGCGACCGTGAGGTCGTCATACAAACTGAAGCGCTGGCTCATGTAGCCGATGTTCTGGCGCACGCCCTCCGGGTCCTGGCGCACATCAATGCCGGCCACCGTGGCTTCGCCGGCGGTGATGGGCAGGATGCCGGTGAGCATTTTGATCATGGTGGTTTTGCCGCTGCCGTTGGGCCCGAGGAAGCCAAAGACTTCGCCACGCTCAACGGTGATGCTGGCTTGATCAACAGCGGTAAAGTCGCCGAACTTGCGCGTCAGGTTATGCGCGACGATAGCTGAGCTGGCGGGGCTCATTTCGCCTCCAGGAACACCACATCGGCCTGCACGCCGGCGCGGAGTTCGTTGGACGGGTTCTCGACGCGGAGCTTCACGCCGAAGACTTGGTGCTGGCGCTCGTCGGCGGTCTGCACGTTGCGCGGAAGGAACTCGGCCTGCTGGCGGATCTGTTCCACGGTGGCGTTGAAGGCGCGTTTGCCGAAGGCGTCCACGCGGACTTCAGCCTGTTGGCCTACGCGCACGCGGCCAACGTCATTCTGCGGAACGTAAACCATGGCATAAAGCTGGTTGGCTTCCAGCAGCTTGGCCACAGGAGCGTTGGCCGTGACCAAGTCGCCCGGACGCAGGTCAAGAACTTCCACCATGGCCGCGGCCGGCGCGCGGACTTCACGCTCCGCCCAGCGAGCTTCGGCCTGCGCCAGCTCGCCTTGCGCGCGGACCACGTCCGCACGGGCGGCGGCAATGTCTTCACGCCGTGGGCCGCGTTCTATCAGATCTTTTTGCGCCTGGGCTTCGCGCAGATGCGCGCGCGCCGCAGTCACAGCGTTTTCAAGCGACCGCACTTGCGCGCGGGCCTGGTCCAGCCGGGCCTGCGCGTCGTCACGCGACTGGGGAGAGAGGATCCCCTGGTCGGCGAGAGATGAGGTGCGCTGGTAAGTCTGCTCGGCGTTGCGGGCATCCGCTTTGGCGCGCTGCAAATCCTGTTCGAGCTGGGAAATCTCTTCCACGCGATAGCCGGGAGCATGCTCGTCGGTCGCGGTGGCGGCGCGGGCTTGGGCAATTTCTTCCGGACGCGAGCCATGCTCCAGCTTCAACAGCGCAGCTCGGGCTTGCTCCAGGCGTCCGCGGGACTGCACCAACTGCGCGGCCAGCTCAGCGTCGTCAAAGGTGATGAGGAGCTGGTTGGGCTCCACGCGGTCGCCTTCGCGCACCAGGACTTTGGTTACCCGTCCGCCCACCTTCGATCCCACCGTGATGTTGCGCGCCTCCAGCGTGCCGGACGCGGTGATGGCCGACGAACTGGAGCGCCACCACGAATAAGAAAAGCCCCCGGCCACGCCCAGAGCCACGATGCCAGTCAGAATCAGGATTCCGCGTTTCATAAACTTTCCCTCTTATCGCTACTCTGCTTTGCGTTCCCTGGTTCCGTTCTTTTTACTGACGGAGTCCCCGCGCCGCTCCAGAAGATTTCCAGCGTAACGTCCACCCAGGCCAGCAGGTCTTCGCCGGAAGTGAACGACCAAAGCAGCTCGGTGCCGAAGATGAACTGTTGCAAAGTGCGGCCAAGCACCGCAGCCGGGATGTCCGTGCGCACCTGGCCGATTTTTTGCCCGTGCTCCAGCAGGGCGATGATCGCCTGCCGCGCCTGCCGCAACACGGTGGCAAACCGCTCGCCCATGACGGGGTCGGTCAACGCCAGGCCAAACACGTTGCGGATGATCTTGGGGCTGCGCACCATGCTGTTGAGCAGGCGATGAGCAAACGCGCGCACCGACGACGGTATGTCCGTGGTCTTGGCCGCGCCGGCCTCCAGCTCCACAAACTGCTGTCGGACCGAATCGAAGATGGCCAGCAACACGGCTTCCTTGGCAGGGAAGTAATTAAAGAAGGTGCCTTTGCCCACGTCGGCGGCTTCAGTGATGTCTTCCACGGTGATCTCGGCGTAGCCGCGCGTGCTGATCAGTTCCATGGCGGCGGCGAGAATGCGTTGCTGGGTTTCTACGCGACGGCGTTCGCGGCGTCCCGGCTCGGGTGCGCTGAGATCGTCGTGGGCGAGTTGGTTGGTAAGATCCGACATGAGATGACTATAGATCATATATGACTAACAGTCAAATACGACTAAACATATATTTATGACCTATGGTCTTGGTAGATTCGGCGTGTCGGAGGCGCTGTGTCGGGTTTCACACAGTGTCAGTTGCGGGACACGAAGACTGTTCGTTGTCGAGATTGTAAAGGACTATTTTTCAATGTTTTGAGCGTTGGAGCCCATCGTGCATTTTCTCCCGAGCGTGGGGAGGACAAAGCGATGCGGCGGCTCGTAGCAATCCCAATCAAAACTTCAGCGGTGGCGGCGATCCTGTTAGCGGGGGTGGTTTATGTGGCAGCGGACGTCCGGCAGTCGGTAGCTCGGCGGCAGGAACGGCAAGCAGTCAGCACTCAGCAGTCAGCAGTCAGTCAGGTTGTGGGCAAGCAATCTGAGAGAGAGAAGACCCAAGACCAGAAAACCCAGAATCAGAAAGCCCAGCGTCAGCAGAATGATGAAGTGGCGGCGGAGCGGCAAGCCGCTCAGTTTCCTGCGCAGAAGCCTGCCAAGAAATCCAGCGACGGACACACCCGCCAGATCGTAATCAGCATCGCCGACCGGCAACTGGCGCTGCTGGAAGACGGCCAGGTGGTGAAGACCTACCCCATCGCCGTGGGCGCGCGCGTATCACCCAGCCCGGACGGCGACTTCGTGATCATCAATCGCGCCAAAGATCCCGCGTACAACAACAAAAGCAAAGGCACCATCGTGGAGCCGGGAAAGAACAATCCGCTGGGCTCGCGCTGGATGGGACTGAGCGCCCGCGGGTACGGCATCCACGGGACCAACGTTCCCAGCTCCATCGGCAAGGCAGCTTCGCACGGCTGCTTCCGCATGCGCAAGCAAGACGTGGAGGACCTCTACAGCCGGGTGAAGGTGGGCGACACGGTCGTCATCCGTCGGCAACGCGACGCGATGATCGCCCGCGTCTTCTCGCACGACTCGGCTCCGGTGGTAAACGCTGCCGTTGAGGTCCAGGTGGCTTCCGCGGCAACGCCGGCAGCGACCACGGCAGCGGATGCGACGGAGCGGTAAAGCAACAGGAGATTCACCGCAAAGGACGCAAAGGGCGCAAACGAAGTAAGAGTCGCAAAGCGAAATTCAGAAGGCAAAGCCGGAGTAAAGAACGCTCACCGCAGAAGGCGCAGAGAACGCAGAGGAAGTTGAGGGCTGCAAGTCGAAGTTCGAAAGCAAACGCAATGACGAACGCGCCGCAGAGATCGCAGAGAACGCAGAGAGCCAGCAGATCAAGTGGGACAGGAGAGGTGGACTCACTTGCCGGGAAAGTTGGTGGTTGCAGACTACCCAGAGCACCCCGGCAGGCGTCCAGTGCTCCTCCGCTGGGGTCTGTTGTTCTCTGCGTTCTCCGCGGACTCTGTGGTGATTGAGTTCGCACGAAACGGAGATTGCGATGCTGTTGTTGAAGTATTTGCTGATGATCACCGGCTGGGGCCTGCTGATGGCGGCCGCGGCCAACGTTGCCAAGAATCTTTACAAAGTTGTCCAGTATCACCGCCGGATGCGACCTATAGCTCCTCTTTCTGGCGCGCCGCCATTACCTGATGGAGGCGTTGCCGAAAGACCGCACCTGAACTGGACCACTGCCAAATGGGCATTTCCTGCGGCTTGGCTGCCGCTCATTCTCGCTGCGAGCATAGTGGTGGTGCCCAGCGGGATGGGCGGCATCAGAGTGAGCCAAACCGCAGGGACACGCCCAGGTACGCTGTATCCCGGAGTGCACTGGACATTGCCGTTGGTGGATTCGGTGGTGCTGTATGACATCCGCGACCAGGTGTTGACCACTTCTTCCTCAAGTCGCGACGGCCTGGCCGGCGAATCCGGAGCAGAAAGCAAAGATGGGAAGAGCAAGAAGGCGGACGCGTTGAAGGTCCAGTCGAAGGAAGGATTGAGCATCGGGTTGGCGATCACCGTCCGCTACAAGCTTGATCCCAAGCGGCTGGATTTCATCCACGCCAATTTGCCGCAGCCGGTGGAGAAAGAAATTGTCCCGCCGGTGGTGTCCAGCGTGTTTCGCGAGCTGGCGCCCAACTACACGGTGCGCGAAGTCTTTGCCACCAAGCGCGAAGAAATCCGCCAAGCCGCGGCGGCGCGCATCGCAAAGAAGCTGGAGTCGGACGGAATCATGGTAAAGGAAGTCATGCTGCGCGACGTCCAACTCCCGGCCGAGTACGCCCGGGGACTGGAAGGCCTGCTTCTGAAAGAACAGCAGAACGAAGGCATGAGCGTGGAGACGGAGATGAAGGCCAAGCAGGTGAAGATCGCCGAACTGGAAGCCGAGGCGGCCAAGATCCAGCAGATCAGGCAGGCGGAAGGCGCGGGCCAGGTACGCGTGCTGCAAGCCAAGTCGGAAGCTGACGCCATGCAATACACGCTGCCGCTCAAGCAAAAGCAAATCGAGCAGTCGCGCTTGGAAGCGGAAGCGCAGAAGGAAGCCACGGTGAAGTCCGCGGAAGCTGAAGCCCAAGCCAAGGTGATTGACAGCAAGGCCGAGTTGGAGCGGCGCAGCCTGCTGGCCGACGCTGAAGCCGGGCGCATACGCAAGGTGGCCAGCGCGGACGCCGAGCGCATGAAGACCGAAGCCACGCTGCTGAAGGACAATCCGCTGCTGATCAACAAGATCATCGCGGAAAGAATGTCTGACAAACTGCAGATCATGATGGTGCCGTCAGACGCGCGCATCTTCTTCAATGACGTGCTGAAGAGTGGCGTTTCATCTCCGGATGCGGGAAGCAATGCAAAGCAACCCGCAACGCCGGCGAAGACGACGAGTCATCCGGCACGGACCAGGCGCAGCCCAGCGCACCTGTCCGCAGCGGGAACCGCAAGAGCTGGGGGCACAAGTAGAAGCAGCTCTTCGGCGGTCTGCAAGGAAAAGTTTCCACCGGAATTCCTGCCGGACGCCATTTCCGCCGAGATGGCGTCCGGTCCGGCGGAAAAATTCTATGGGCGGGGCCTGATGAACCCAGTGGTTCACTCACCTTTTCCCTGATTGCCAAAGCTCCGGCTTCCAGTTCTAATGAAAGGTACTTCGATCCTCAAATCCCATGCGGAAGACAGCATCTCATCTGCTTGTTGTCGCGACGTTGGTTTTGTTCGCGCCGGTGTCCAACACGCGCGCCGGGGCTTTGTCGTCGCAACAGGATTCGCCGTCCTCTCTGGCTGCTGCCGCCGGCGAATTTGCGCAGCAGATTCTTGCCCGCACCGGACCGCTAGCCGCCGTGGCGGTGAGCTTCCAGAACACCTCGTCGCTGGCGCCGGAATCGCAAGAAGCGGTGCAGAACGGTGTTTTCACCGTGTTTCGCAATGCCAATGTTCGACTCGTCAAAGCCGAACAAGCGCAAGCGGAAATTGACATCAACCTTTCGGAGAATTGGCAGAGCTATGTGTGGATTGCCACCATCCGGCAAGGGCCGCGCAGCCAGGTGGTGATGAAGCAGACGCCGCGTTCCGAGCGCGCACCGGCGCCGCGCGCGCCGGCGCTGACCATCCGCAAGAATGTGGTGTGGCAGCAGGACTCGCCCGTGCTGGATTTTTATCATGACAAAGACCATCTGGTGGTGCTGGAGCCGGACCAGGTCGCGATTTACTCGCAGGATGGCGAGCAATGGCGTTTGCGCTACACGTTGGGGGTGACGCATCCGGGCGCGTGGCCGCGCGATCTTCGCGGACGGCTGCAAGTAAACGGCGCGCAGGTCACGGCGTTCCTTCCCGGCTTGCGCTGCACCGGCGGCAGCTCTCCGCCGTCTCTCGACTGCCACGCCAGTGACGATCCCTGGCCCGTGGACCATGGCGCAGTGGTCGCGTTTTACAGTGCGCGTCGCAACTTCTTCACCGGTTTGCTGGCTGGACCGAGCGCCGGGGCTTCCGTAATTTCATTCTTCTCGGCGGCGGCGTGGCAGAACGGCGACGCGCGGCAGTGGCTCTTTACCGGAATTGACGGCCGCACCCGGCTTTATCAATACGAGCTGACCGCGCCGGTGGCCGTGTTCAATGCCTGGGGCAGCAACGTGGCGGCGGTGCATTCCAACTGCGGCGCGGGTTGGCAGGTGCTGGTCACCGCGCCCACCGATTCGCTCCACCCGGACAGCGTGCACGCCGTGGAGATTGTTGACCGTGGAGCCTTGCCGGTGAGTTCGCCGGTGGAGTTGTCCGGTCCGGTGGAAGCCTTGTGGGCTGCGGGGAAAAACGGCGAACAGGCCAACGGCGTAATGCGGTCATTGACCACAGGAAAATATGAAGCCTTCATTCTTACGGTTAGTTGCGGCCAGTAGCCTGCTGCTGATGGCCGCGGCGGCGCAGGCCGGTTCGCGTCCGCGCTACGGCGGCGAGGTGCGCGTGCTGCTGCATGACCGCGTGGCGTCGCTGGACCCGGCTGGGGAAGACGATCATCCGGCATCGCGCGACCGCATAGCCGCGCTGATTTTTGAGACTTTGACCGACGTTGACGCGCAGGGCCATGCGCGTCCCCGACTGGCCAGTTCCTGGCGATTCGATGCCGGCAAGCGCACGTGGACGTTCCGCCTGCGTTACGCCAACTTTCATGACGGCGCGCCGCTGGCCGCAGCCGACGTGGTTGCCAGCCTGGCCAAGAGCAGTCCTAATTGGAAATGTACGGCCGTTGATCGCCAGACCGTGAGCATTGAGACGCCGTCACCCGTCACCCGCTTGCCGGAACTGCTGGCGCTGGAGAAGTACGCCATCGTCAAGCGAATGGGAGACAACACCCTGGTGGGCAGCGGGCCTTACCGACTGAACGAATGGAAGCCGGGCGAGCGGGCGCTGCTTTCCGCCAACGACGACTACTGGGCGGGCCGCTCATTTCCTGACATGATTGAATTCATTTTGGGCGCGACGCTGCGCGACCAACTGGCGGAACGCCAACTGGGGCCTTATTCCGCCGCCGAGCTTACGCTGGACCAGACGCGCGCGGTGGAATCGGCCAACCAGAACATTTCTTTGTCGCGGCCGTCAGACCTTCTGGTGGTGCTCTTCTTCCAGCCAGACCTCGCGGCTTCTTCGGCCGCCCCGGCGAAGAAGGCCATTGATCCCCGCGTGCGCGAAGTGCTGGCTTATGCCCTGAACCGCGGCGCCATCAACAACCTGCTGCTGCAGAAGCGAGGCGCGCCGGCGTCCGGGCTGCTGCCGCAGTGGCTCACGGGATACGAATTTCTTTTTCCCGGCAGCTTTGATCTGGAACACGCCAAGCAACTGCGGCAAGAAACCGCGGCGTTGGTGATTGTTCCGCGCATCTCGCTGGCGTATGACTTCGCCGACCCGGTGGCCAAACTGGTGGCTGAGCGGATCGCACTGGACGCGCGCGAAGCCGGGCTGGTGGTGCAGCCGTTCGCTGAATCTCATGTGAATAGCCGCTCGGCGCGAGCGGCCATCAACGCGGACGCGGTGCTGCTGCGTATTCCGCTGGCTTCGCTGGAGCCTTCGGTCGCGCTGGCCGCGGTGTCCGATGAGCTTGGCCTCAGCGACGCGTCGGCTGCGGCGCTGAGCGCGTCGCGTCCGGAGGATGTGTTCGCCGCCGAGCAGAAAGCGCTGGAGCGCTTTCGCGTAATTCCCGTCGCGCACATTCCGCAGGTGCTGTGGTTGAATGTCGGCATCCGCAACTGGCAGCAGATGCCCAACGGCTCGTGGGCGCTGGACCAGCTGTGGACGGAAGGAATCAGGTAACGCGTGTCATTGCGGACCAAACTTCTTCTGGTGGTGGCCATGGGCATTGCAGCCAGCGTGGGCGCCGTGGCCTGGCTGATTGAAGAGCGCGCGCATGAGGCGTTTCGCCAGGTGGAAGAAGAACGGACCGCGGGCCTGGTGAACCAGTTTCGCCGCGAGTTTGACCACGAAGGCGAAGAAATTATTCACGGCGTGGAGACCATCGCCAATTCTGATTCCATGCTGCGCATGACCACGGAGATCACCAACGGCGCGGACGTGGCCGTCTACATGAACGAGGCCGCCGGGTATGCTGCCGCGCAGCGCCTGGATTTTCTGGATTTCATCTCGCCCGACGGCACCATTATTTCTTCCGCGCACTGGCCGGCGCGTGTCGGCTACAAGCAGCGGTGGTTTTTGGATCCGGCGGTCCCGCTTCCGCAGCCGGCCTTTCTCCGCCACGTGGAAAACCAGCAGGGCAGCACGCTGGCCATGCTGTGCCTGCGTCCGGTGCGTACGCACGGCGCGAATTACTACCTGGTCGGCGGGCGTCGCCTGGACGCGGTGCTGAAATCGCTTTCGCCACCGGAAGGGGTCCGCGTCTCCATTTACAGCGTGCCGGAGCAAGGACCGCCGGAGGTCCTGACCTCCACCGCGCCGGGCGCGGCGAAAGACACGCTGGACGTCAACAAGTTCATGGCCACCATCCAGAAGTCCATCGCGGAAAACTCCGAGCAAGCCACCACCGTGGAGTGGGGACGGGCCATGCAGTTGGAAGAGATTGTCCACGTGATTCCCCTGCCCGGTTATTCCGGCAAGGTGCCAGCGGCGCTGCTGGTGGGCAACTCGCTGGAGCAGGAGCTGACGCTGGAAAAACGTATCCGCAATATCAGCCTGATCATCGCCGGCGTGGGCGTATTTCTGGGCGTGGTGATTACCGGTATTCTGACCACGCGCATGAGCAGTCCGGTGAAAAAGCTGGCCGCTGCCGCGGCCCAGGTGGGCCAAGGCAACTGGGACGTGCGCGTGGACGTGAAGTCGAAGGATGAAGTGGGCAAGCTGGCTGTGGCCTTCAACAAAATGACGGAAGAGCTGATGGCCCAGCGCGAACGCCTGGTGCAGAGCGAACGCGTGGCCGCGTGGCGCGAGCTGGCGCGACGCCTGGCGCATGAACTCAAGAACCCGCTCTTTCCCCTGCAGATCACCGTGGAAAACCTGCTGCGCGCGCGGGAAAACACTCCACAGGAGTTTGACGAAGTCTTTCGCGAAAGCACGGCGACGTTGCTGGCGGAGATCGCGAACTTGAAGACCATTATCGGGCGCTTCAGCGATTTTTCGAAGATGCCCGCGCCGCAACTCCAGGCCGTGGACCTGGACGAACTTGTCCGCAGCGTGGTCCAACTCTTTCAGGGCCAGCTTACGCGCGGCGCCAACAAGATTGAGCCGGTGCTGGATCTGGGGAGGCCGCCGCAGATCAGCGGCGATCCGGTGCTGTTGCGGCGAGTGATCGAGAACCTGGTGCTCAACGCCATTGACGCCATGCCCAAAGGCGGCAAGCTGACGTTCCGCACCGCCGCCGACGGCAAGTTCGCGGTACTCGATGTCTCCGACAGCGGCACCGGTCTGACGCAGGAAGAATGCGAGCGCCTGTTCACGCCGTACTACACCACCAAGCAGCACGGGACGGGGCTGGGCCTGGCGATCGCGCAGTCGGTGGTGAGCGACCACCAGGGACGCATCAGCGTGAGCAGCCGGAAAGACCAGGGAACCACTTTTCATGTAGAGTTGCCGTTGTGGAATAGCGACTAGTCGCTAGCTGCTAGCCGCTAGTAGCTTCATTTATGAAAGCCTCACTCCTCATCGTTGACGACGACGCCAACACGCTGGCGTCACTTTCCCGCGCCTTCCGTCTGGCCGGGCATGAAGTCACCGTGTGTGACAATCCGGTGCGCGCGCTGGAGATGGTCAAAGCCGAGCCCTTTGACCTGATCTTCTCTGACGTGGTGATGCCGGTGATGGACGGCCTGAAACTGCTCGAAGCAATCCGCGCCGCGGGCGTGGTCACGCCAGTGGTGATGATGTCCGGCCAGGCGCACATTGAGATGGCGGTGAAAGCCACGCGCCTGGGCGCCATGGATTTTCTGGAAAAGCCCATCTCCACGGACAAGCTGCTGCTCACGGTGCAGAACGCGCTGCGCATGGAGCGGCTCAAGCAGGAAAACCAGCAACTTCGCCAGAAGCTGGGCGGCGACGGCATCGTCTACACCGGAGAGAAGATGAAGCGCCTGCTGGCCCAGGTGGACCGCGTGGCCGCCAGCGAAACGCGGGTGTGCATTCTGGGCGAGACCGGCACGGGCAAAGAGCTGATCGCGCGGACCGTCCACGAGAAGAGCAGCCGGCGGGAAGGCCCGTTCATCACGCTCAACTGCGCGGCCGTCCCGGCGGAGCTGATCGAGTCGGAACTGTTTGGCCATGAGAAAGGTTCGTTCACCGGAGCGGCGGGGCGGCACATCGGAAAGTTTGAGCAGGCGCACGAAGGCACGCTGTTTCTGGACGAGATCGGCGACATGCCGCTGGCCATGCAGGCCAAGCTGCTGCGCGTGCTGGAGCAGGGAGAAGTGGAACGCATCGGCGGCGACAAGCCGGTCAAGGTCAACGTGCGCGTGGTGGTGGCCACGCATCGCAACCTGGAAGAGCAGACGCGCCAGGGCGGGTTCCGCCAGGACCTGTTTCATCGCATCTTCGTGTTTCCCGTGGTGCTGCCGCCGCTGCGGGAGCGTCCGGAGGACATTCCGGCGCTGGCCGCGCACTTTGCCGCGCAAATTACAAAACAAAATGGATGGAAAGACGTGACGTTCTCTCCCGACGCGCTGCAGGCGCTTCAGGCTTACGCGTGGCCGGGGAACATCCGCGAACTGCGCAACGTGGTGGAGCGCCTGCTGCTGTTCGCCGAATCTGACACCATCACCGCCGCCACGGTGCAGACCGCGCTTCCGGGACAGGCGTCGGCTTCAGGAAGCGCGGGCGGCATGGCCTTGGCGTCCGGGTCAGGGACGCTGGCCGAACGGGTGGAGCAGGTGGAGCGGCAGATCATCCTGGAGGAGATCAAGCGGCAGAACCATCACATCACCAACGCCGCCAAGGCGCTGGGTCTGGAACGCAGCCACCTTTATAAGAAGTGCCAGCAGCTGGGGATTGATCTGCGGGAGATGCGGAAGTAGAAAAGCAGCTCTTGGCTTTTAGCCATTGGCCTTTAGCTCTTGATGCTAAGCCTTGGCTCGTGGCTGACTAGCGAGAACGAGAGACCACATGGCTGAAGTACAGAGGACGTATCCCGAACAATTTAACGAGCGCGATCTTTTCGTGCTTGAACTGGAGAAGCCCGAGGATTTTCCCGAACAGCTGGCTTTGTCCAGTCCGCGATTCGCGTGCTTGCTGGTCTGGGACGCGCGCGAATCGGACGAGGTTCGCGTGGGACAATTGGCGCGCAAGCTTCTCAGTGCAGGCGCGGTGTACATTTGCATTTGGGGTCCGGATTGCCGGCGCGTCCATGAAATTATCGGGCGAACGCCGGTCGCCGCCGCTCCTGCGCCCGTGGGCCGCGTGGCCGTGACCAGTGGCGACGCAAAAGTGCCTCTGGCCGAAGCCATCTGGGACATTCTTTACGGCTCGGTGCCTGACGAAGCGTTCGCCGCAAGCTGTGGCTCAACGGTGGGCATCACGATCGGCCTGCCGGCCCGCGCGGCGGAGGTTCGCGCGGCATTTAAGGATCCGATTGGGTTCAACGCGCGCCTGGTGCATCCGAGTTGACCCTCGAGCAGCAGGCAGCGTGCGGAAAAAGCTGTTCGCCATGAAATACCTCAAATATCTGGAGGAGCGAGATTGGGATGCGATCGATCCCAAACTCGCAGAACGCCAGAACGCTGCATATCGCCGTCAACTTTTGCGGTTGCAGCCTCGATTATCGAAGAAGGCATGGAACTACTTCTGGCTTGGTTTTGCGGAAACCGGGATTCACGACGCACGGTTGATAGCGCTCAGCGCCGGCGATGGGCTTACTCGGTTGCCCCGTTTGCTTGGCGCACCGAACCTGCTGAGTATCAAGGCGGAGTTCCTTAACCAGAACGGCAAGCTCCGATTTGCTTTTAGCTACTCGCAAATCAAGAAGTTCTCTTTCGATTTCGACGCAACTCTCGGGGCGTATTTCATCGAACTCTCGGGTGGAAAATACTTCTTTGACCGAAAGCACTATTTGAAAAACAACCACTTGGACCACGTGCTGGGCGACGAACTGTCAGCCGTGGACAAGACCTACTTGCGCCATGAGTTCATATTCGCTTCAAGCGCACGCATTGTGGTGGAAGCCGCAAGAATCTCATTACAGCGGAAGCGCGTCCAGCGTCTGCGTGCACGTTGAGGGATGCGTGGTTCGCGGAGAACGTTTAAACTAAGGGCGGTGGGGGCCTGTAGCTCAATGGTTAGAGCAGCAGACTCATAATCTGTTGGTTGTAGGTTCGAGTCCTACCGGGCCCACCAAAGTCCTACCGCGCTCCGGCCGCCACGCCCATCTTGCTGAGGATTTCGTCCACGGTCTGGATGGCGCGGTCAATTTCCTCCAAAGTGTTGTAGAAGTGCGGCGAGAAGCGCACGCCGGCGCGGGGACGGAAGTCCACCAGTACGTCGCGACGCAACAGTTCCTGGCAAACCTCCTGCGCGTTGGGCATATCAATGGCCACGGTGCCGCCGCGCAGCTCGGGGTCGCGCGGAGCGTTCACCTTCCAGCCGCGCTGGTCAGCCAGCTCGATCAGGCGCGCGGTCATGCGTTTGGATTTTGCGCGGATGCGCTCCACGCCGGCCTCGCGGATGATCTTGAGTCCGGGCATTGCCGTATAAAATCCCGGAACGTTGGACGTCCCCTGCATAAAGCGGAAAGGCTGCTCGCCGTACTTGCTGGGGCCAATCTCAAAGTCGAACGGGTGTTCGTGGGCGAACCATCCGGTGAAGGTGGGTTGAAGCTTTTTGGCCAGGTCCGGCTTTACATAAAGGTAGGAAGTGCCCGCGCCGCCGCAGAGCCACTTCAAAACGCCGCCAACGCAGAAGTCCACGTTGAAGTCTTGGACGTCGACGGGCACGTTGCCGAGCGACTGGAAGCAGTCCAGCACAACCAGCGCGCCCACTTTGTGCGCCTTCTCCACGATGGCTTTTACGTCCTTGATATAAGAGCTGCGGAAGACCACGTGCGAGATGGGGACCAGAAGAGTCTCTTCGTCAATGGCGTCAACCAGTCGGCCGGTGGGGACGTGGACGCCGTCGTCAGTGCGGACCATGTGGACGCGGGCGCCGCGCGCGCGCTGGGCTTCCCAGAAATACATAATCGAAGGGAAGTTCATGTCACTGTAAACGACCTTGTTGCGCTTGCCGCTGAAGTCAAAGCAACTGGCGATGACCGCTTGGCAGGAAGCCACGTTGAGCTGCAAGCTCACCGAGCCGGCGGGCGCGTTCATGATGGCGCCGATGGCGTCGCCCACTTCCTGGGCCATCATCCACCATTTTTCTTCCCAGGCGCGGACGCCGCGGGTGGCCCAGTCGTCACAGTACGAATGTACTGAGTCATACACGCCGCGGGGCATGGCGCCGAGCGAGTTGCTGATCATGTAAGTGGTGCGCTCCAGGATGGGGAACTCCGCTCGGAAGCGCAGCAGGTCGTCGTTTGGCGGATTGTTTCTCTGCCCGTTGTCGGTCATAGGAAAACAATTGTGCCTGAAAAAGCTCATGTTTGCACCTGGAGGGTTCGAGTATCGAAGAAGGCCAAGTATCGGCGAACAGGGCTTGGGCCGATGGGCAGCCGAGTCGAGTGACGCGCCGGCTCGCAAAAAACTTTCGTCCGCCGCGCGGTTTTTCTTTTGCACGCACGCCATGGATGCTATATTGCGCAAACTGCGATGCGAAAAACACAGACTGGTTCCAGCCGCAAGCTGACGGTGCTGTCGCTGGCGGCGGCGACGTATTTCATGGTGTCCGGCGGCCCGTACGGCATGGAGGAACTGGTGCAGGATGCCGGCTACAAGCTGGCCGTGGTCATTCTCTTTCTCACGCCGCTGATCTGGAGCCTGCCAACCGGGCTGATGGTGGGCGAACTGGCGGCCGCGATTCCAGCGGAAGGCGGCTTTTACGTGTGGGTGCGCCGCGCCATGGGTCCGTTCTGGGGGTTCCAGGAAGCATGGCTCTCGCTGGTGGCCAGCATCTTTGACATGGCCATCTATCCAACGGTGTTCGTGCTTTACCTGGGACGCCTGTGGCCTGCGCTGACAGCAGGTAACAGAGGCGTGGCGATCGCCGCCGCCATGATTGTTGTTTGCTTGGCTTGGAACCTCTTCGGCGCCAAGGCCGTAGGCGAAGGCTCCGTGTTACTGGGCCTGCTGATGCTGGCCCCGTTTGTGCTGATCACGGCATTTGCCTTTTTCCGCCACGTTCCGCTGGGCAACGCGCAACCGGCAGAGGGAAGTTTTCTTACCGGCATTCTGGTGGCCATGTGGAACTACATGGGATGGGACAACGCGTCCACCGTGGCCAATGAGGTTGAAGATCCGCAGAAAACGTATCCGCGGGTGATGATGCTGGCGCTGGGCGCGATCATTTTTTCTTACGTCATTCCTGTGGTTGCGGTTTGGCACTTGCACGTCCAGGCGGACATATGGTCCACCGGAAGCTGGGCCAGCATTGCCACCATGGTGGTTGGGCCGTGGCTGGGCTTTGCCCTGGTGGGCGCGGCCATGATCAGCGAGTTCGGAACGTTCAACTCACTGGTGATGTCGTATTCGCGGTTGCCCGTGGCCATGGCGGAAGACGGCCATCTTCCCAAGATATTTGCGCGCAAACTGAAAGACGGCGCGCCCTGGGTGGCGATCCTGGTTCTGGGTGTCGCGTGGGCGGCGTCCCTCGGGCTGAGTTTTGACAAGCTCATCATGCTCGACATTCTTCTTTACGGAGCAAGCCTGGTGCTGGAGTTTCTGGCGCTGATCATTCTGCGCATTCGCGAACCACAACTCTTGCGGCCGTTCCGCGTGCCCGGCGGAATGTTCGGCGCGATTGCCATTGCCGTAGGCCCCACGGCGCTGCTGGTCATCGCGTTGATCAAGAACCGCGGAGAACATTTGGACCTGTGGCGGATAGGCAGCGTAAGCCAACTGGGCTTCGGCATGGTGCTGATGGCGCTGGGCGTGGTCTATTACTTTGTGGCGGGAAGAGCCCGGAAATAGCTCTCACCACGGAGACACGGAGGCACGGAGAAAAAACCATCACTAGTCAGGAGGCGGGCGGCGGCACCCACGGCAGCGGCCAACAATCCCCCAGAAATAAGGGTTCCGCACTTCGCAATAAGGGCATGCCAGGGAAACGAGTCTCCACACAGATACACACCAAACCAAAGTCCACGCTCCCGCAAGATAAAAAGGAAGAGTCTCATTCTTGAGCACTGCACTGGAAAACACCGCAAAAAGCAAACAGATTGGCACAAAGCCCGCGAACAAAAGCCAACTGACGATTCGCGCTCGCTTAAGGGCCCGCCTGTTCAGTTCCATGACGCCTCCAGCGCCGATCCCAATGTGCTACGTGGCTAAGTTCCTCAGCGTTTTAAGGTTGTTGGATCTTGTTTCTCGGCATCAGGAAATACGCTCCACCCAAGATCAACAAATAAAACACCGCGCTTTGCGCCGCGACCTTTGCTTGCTGCACCCACCATGTGCAAGCGACGGTGGCGACAATCGCGATGAATCCCAGGAGCGAACCCGCGGCCCCCAGCGGGGAGCGCAATCCGATTTCCGCCAGTTGATCGCGCGTGATTGTTTTTCGGAAACGCACGTGGGCAAGAAGCGAGATCAGCCAGGCGATCATCCCGCCGACCAGCGCGGCGTTGATCATATAAAGATACGCGTGCTTGGTGCGAAGCTGCAGCAGAATAGCCCCGACAATGCCCAGCATCGAAACCAGCAGCGCGCCCATGGGCACGCCATGATGGTTCAGCACGCCCATAGGTCGTGGCGCGTAGCCGGAGCGGGCGAGCGAGAACAACATGCGCGACGTCACGTACAGGCTGGCGTTGGCGCCGGAGAGCGCGGCGGAGAGCACCACAAAGTTCATGATGAACCCGGCCGCGGGAATTCCTGAGACTTTGAACACGGTGACGAACGGGCTCTCGGAAACGCCGGCGTTTTTCCAGGGCATCACGCCCACCAGCACGGCCATGGCGCCCACGTAGATAAACGCCAGCATGGCAAAAGCGATGCGCGTGGCGCGCGCCACGTCGGCGCTGGAGCGGGCCTCGCCGGAGGAGACGGCCACCATCTCAATGCCGAGAAAACTGTAAAGCCCGAACGAAATGACGAACAGCGGCGCCGTCCACCCATTGGGTGCGAACCCACCGCTGGCCACGTACTGGGGATGGACTTTTCCGGCAAACAGCAGCGCTGCGCCCATCAGGATAAAAACAAAAATGGTGACGACCTTGATCAGCGCGAACCAATATTCGAACGTGCCGTAGTGTCCGACGGAAAAGAGGTTGATGGCCACAAGAAAGCCGCCAAAGACCACCATCCACACCACGACCGGCACGCCGGGAAACCATATCTGCATGTAGGTTCCGGCGGCCACCAGCTCAGAGCCAATGGCCATGACCACGGAAAACCAGTAACCGTAGCGGGCCACGAACCCAGCCCAGGGATTGAGATAGAGTTCGGCGTAAACGCCAAACGACCCGGCCGCGGGGTGCGCGGCTGACATCTCTCCCAGGGCCATGGCCACGGTGAATGTGATGAGCGCGCTGAGCGCATAAGTGACAATCACCGCCGGCCCGGCCACCTGGATGGCAGCCCCCGACCCCAGCAGCAGACCGGTGCCGATGGAGCCGCCCACGGCGACCATGGCCATCTGGCGCGCGCCCAGCTCGCGTTTCAGACCTTGTTCTGGTTCTGGCATCCGCAAATTTATATATGCAGCGCCGCCACAGCGCCAGTCATTCTTCGGGGAACCAGCTTCGCGTGCTCGGCCCTCCTCCCGTCAAAGCGGACAGGTTTAAGGGTAGCAATCACGCACGCTCGGAGCGTTACGCGGTCGTCGCGTCACGGAAGTTACCCCGGCAAGCATTGAGCGCAGCGCCAATTACGCATAGAATTGACCATACTCTCGTCCCCAGAAGGGTCTTGTTCCGATTTGCAAGAGCGTTTTCTGGGGCATTGGAATTCATGGCGGACATCTCCAAGCGGCTGGAAAAAGCGGAAAAGTACCTCCAAAAGGGCAAACCGGAAGCCGCCCTGGAGGAGTACCTGGCGATCCTGGAAGACGAACCCAGGAACGATCAAGTGCGCCAAACCGCCGCCGATCTTTGCCTGGCCCTGGGCCGCGGCGGCGAAGCCGGCAACCTGCTCAGCCAGATGTTCCAGCAGGAGATTGAAGCCGGCGACAGCGCCCGCGGCGTCGTCACCTACAAGAAGCTGGCCAAGATCTCCGTGCCCACGCCGGTGCAGACCTTCCACTACGCCCAGCTCATGGAAAAGAAGGACCGCCGTGAAGCACTGGAAGCCTATGAAACCGCGCTGGCCGGTTTCGAAAAGCAACGCAAGAACGCGCAGGTGCTGGCCGCGGCGAAAAAGATCGTTGAGCTCTCGCCCACCATGGAAAACCTGCAGCGCGCGGGCGAGAAAGCCGCCATCATGGGCGAAGGCCGCACGGCGTCGCTCCACTTTGTGCAACTGGGTTTGTTGAAAGATGAAGAGTCTCCCGGCACCGGCTTCGTCTGGTTTGAGCGCGCCTACAACCTTGATCCCATGAACCTGCAAGCGGTCTTTCTCTACAGCCGCGGCCTGTTCTCGCGCAACTCGCTGCCCGAGTGCATTGACGTCCTGACTCCCGTGGTGACCCGGTTCCAGAGCACGCCTGAGGTTCGCGAACTGTACGCGCACGCGCTGATGGCGGCGCGGCGTCCTGCCGAGGCTGAGCCGCTGGCCTGGGAGCTGTTCATCAAAGATCCCCGGCAACTGGAAGAAATTGCAGCGCTGGTGGGCGTGTATTTGGACATTGGCGATACCCAGGGCGCGCTGGACCTGGCCAAGCGGGTGGAAGACCATGAGACGCGCAATGGCCGCCGCCGCGAATTTCTGGCTGCCATGTTTGACATGTCTGACCGGCGCCTGCCCACGCTGGGTTTTGCCGAATACCTGGCCGCGCTGTTCAACACCGCCAACATGGAGCACGAGTACAGCACCACGCTGCTGAAGCTGTTTCAGCTGTACTTTAACGCCGGCCGCTTCGTGCAGGCGGGCGAGACGCTGGACCGCGCGGCGGAACTTGATTCCTATGAGGCCGGCCACGGCAAGCGTCTGGAGATGCTGCGCGGCAAGATTGATCAGACGCAGTACAACCGCATCGCCAACCGCTTCAGCAAAGTTGGCACCAAAGTGGAAGCGCCGGCGCGCCCTGAACCGGTCGCGGCGAAGACGACGGCAGCCAAGACCACCGGCGGCGAAGCCGAGCCTGCCGTGCTGGAAGACTTCATCCTGCAGGCGGAGATCTATCTGCAGTACGGAATGCGTTCCAAAGCCATGGAGCGGATTGAGCGCATCCATAAGCTTTTTCCTCGCGAAGAGTCAAAGAACGAGAAGCTCCGCCTTTTGTATCTCACCGCCGGCTTCACGCCGGTGTATGAGACCTCGGCTCCGACTGCGTCGGGCGCCAACGTTTGGCCCCCGGAGCCGCCCGCGGGCAAAGCGGTGGGAGCGGCCGCAGGTCCGCAGGACGAGAACGCGGTGGACAACTTTACCCGCGTCACGGAAATCACCCGCAGCTTCTATCGCCAGGCGACGGTGAAGAGCGTGCTGTTTACCGCGGTGAATGAAATTGGGCGGCATTTCAACGCCAGCCGGTGCGTCGCCGGACTGTGCACGCCGGGCAAGCCGCCTTCCGCGGCGCTGGAATATTGCGCGCCGGGCACCAAGCAGTCTGACGTGATGGCCATCGTCAAGCTCATCGCCTTGACGCAGACCCTGGCCGGCGCCGGCGCGGCTTCCATTCCCAACGCCGCCTCGGCGCCGGAACTCTCTCCCGTCAAAGAACATATTGAGGCGTTGAACATTCAGTCCCTGTTGGCCGTGCCGCTGCTGGATTCCGGCGAACAATCGGGCATTCTGATCCTGGAACAGACTTCGCCCCGACAGTGGCGGCAGAATGATCTGGTAGTGCTCAAGACCATGGCGGAACAAGTGGTGCTGGCGGTGAGCAACGCCCGCCTGCGCACCTTGATGAAGACCCTGGCCGTGACCGACGAGAAATCCGGCCTGCTGAAGAGATCGTCGTATCTCGACGTTTTGCTCTCTGAGGTGCGGCGGTCGCTGCAACAGCACACGCCGCTGACCCTGATGCTGCTGCATTTTGGCAAAGCGTCGGCCATGTTGAAGGAAATCGGCGAGGCCCAGGTGGAGAACATGATGCAGCAGGTGGGCCAGACCCTGGCTACCCACGTCCGCCAAAACGACGTGGCCGTGCGCTATGACCTTACCAGCATCGCCCTGGTGCTCTCCGACACGGCGGAGAAAAACGCTTTCCTGGTGGTGGACAAAATGCGCAAGGTGCTCTCGCCCATCCGCGTGCCAGGCACCGAGCGCGCGCCGGCCATCAGCGTCGGCATCGCGGAGGCCGTGCTGCAAGACCGCTTTGACGCCGTGGACATTGTCACCGAGGTGATCAACCGCGTGGAAAACGCCCTGGACCAGGCCCGCGCCGAAGGCGGCAACAAAGCCCAGGCGCTCGCGGCCAAGCTGGAACCGAACGCGGTGGCGTGAGGCGTGCAGCCTGCGCTGTGCACTCATAGGAAAACCGCGGAAATCCAAAAGTCGCCCTACTTCGTTTCCGGCAGCGTGTATTCGAAATCGTAGGAATGCTTCCCGTCGGCGATGATGATGTTCATTCTGCCCGTGAGTCCCACCAACTGCCCCGTGCCGGAGTCCGGGACCACGGTAATGTTCAATTGTTGGGCGCCGCCCGCCATGGTGCCACTATGCTGCAGGATGAAGCTGCCGCTGCGGCCTTGGAGTGTTCCCGTGACTTTCTCCATCGCCACGTAGCCGGCGGAGCCTTTCACCGCGGTGGTCGCCGTCAGCATCTGGCCCACGCTGGTGGCTTCCAGATCGCCGTGGATTTGCTTGTCAATGGTCAACCGGCCCAGTGACTGGTCTCCCGCCCGGTCGTCGGCTACGGGGACCACCTTTACTTCAAACTCTCCCTTGGCATGGTGGGTCATGAGGGCTTCTTTCTGGATGGGGCTTTTCGCCGGAGCTTGGGCGCGGATGTACCGCGGGAAGCCATAGCTAATGGACACAAATGTTGCGGCGACCACGATCATTGCAGTACGAACTCGGTTGTTCATGCCTGCCATGATCAGGCAGAAAGAATGGGCGCGTCAACAACGTCGGAACTTCGCGGGATTGAAATCCCGCGATTTCTCAGCCGTCCAACCTCGAATGGGTTGATGGTGTCTTGCCCTGTCTCTTCCTCCGCGTCTCCGCGCCTCCGCGGTGAACTTTCCTAGAACGCGAACATCACTTGCAGATCAACTCTGCGGTTGGCTGACTGCGTGTTGAACGGTCCGCCAGCCAAAGACGTTGACTCGCCGAACTTGGGCGAACTCAGGTTGCCGATGGGCGGAGCGGGGTTCACGTGGTTGAAGATGTTGCGCGCGTTGGCGCTGAACGTCAGGCTGTAGCGATTGGTGGTGGAGCGTTCGCCGCCCATGCCCATCGGTCCGCCACGAGGTCCGCCAGCCATCGGTCCGCCACCGCCGGGACCATGGCCGCCACCGCCGGGAGCTCCGCCACCGGGGCGTCCGCCGCCGTGGGCGTCCGGCGTGTGCTGCGCGCCTTGCTGTCCGGCTTGCTGCTGTCCTTGCGGCGCCTGCTTGTTGGCTGCGGTTTCCAGTTTGGGTCCCAGGCCAAAGGTCTTGCTCAAACGCAGGTTCAGCGTGAATTGTCCGGGGCCGTTGCCAAAGTTCATGGGGATGCGGGCCTCACCCGGCGCCGGCGCCACATCGAAGTTGCCAAATTGTGTTGTCCGCAAGTTCGCTGCGCTGGTAGCGCTGGTGGCAAACGCCGGCCGGTCATTGAAGATGGAGTCGCCGTTCAGGTCCTGGCCGGTGATGATGTTGAAGGGCGCGCCGGAGTTGACGATCATGAAAGGGCTCACGCGGAAGCCGTGCGGCATGGCCACCGTTCCGCCGACGAACAACCGGTTGCGCACGTCAAACGCCGCGCGCCCGTAGTCGGCGCCGATGTTGGCGGGGTTGGTGGGGAAGCTGCCCGCGCCGAACGCGTCGCTCTTGGCGAAACTGAGGCTGTAGAAGCTGAAGATGGTCAGCTTGGCGCCGGCGCGCACGTTGAAGCTGGCAATCATCTGGTTCTGCTTGTAGATGCCTTCAGAAATGTACTCGTAAGCCGGCGTGGCGGCGGGAACCAGCGCGTTGGTGTTTACGGAGAGAAACTGGTGCACGCCTTGCGAATGCAGATAGGTCACCGACAAGGTGGAGCTCTTGGTGATCTGCCGTTCCACCGACGCCGCCCCCTGCATGGTGTACGGCGCGCGCAGGTCCGGCGCGATCTTGTAAGTGGTGGAGCCGGACGCGCTCAAGCTGCTCAGCGACGGCAGCACCGGAAACGACGGGTTCTGCACCACAAACTGCTGCTGGTTCACGCCGTTGAGCCGTTCCGCCTGCAGGATCAGGTTCTGGCCAAAGCGGTCATAAAAAATTCCAAAGCCGGTGCGGATGATGGTTTTGGGCTGCGTGTTCTTCTTGGCGCCCACGCCCCAGGCAAACCCCACGCGGGGCGACCAATCGCCGTGATCGCCAATGCCGTTCTGGGTTTCAAAACGCAGGCCATAGCTGGCGGTCATGTTAGGACGGATTTTCCAGTCGTCTTCGGCGTAGATCCCGGCGTCCACGAACGTATTGGAGATCAGCGGATTCCCGGTGACGATGGTCAACTGGCTGGGCGTGCCGGCCAGAAACGCCGCCGGTGAGACGAATGTGTACGTGCCGTTGAAGTTGGCGCTGGAACTATTGTCCACGGACGTCGTGCGCAGCCGCCCGCCCAGGCGCATGAAGTGGTTGCCGCGGTTGATGGACGTGTAATTCTGCAGCTCGATGTGGTCGCTCTTAACGGCGCTGTTGCCGATCGCGTTTCCTCCGCCCAGGAACACGCCCAGCACGTTGATGGCGGGTCCGGAGGTCAAAGCGTTCTGATCGGTGTTGCTGTGTTCCCATTCAAAGCGCGTTTCGTTGATGACGTGCGGACTTATGATTTGCGTGTCGCTGAGCTGGATTTCATGCTCATTGCTGGTCTGGTTGAAAGCTTGCGAAGGAAGCGCGAGCTGGCCCACTCCGTTGTTGTCCTGCTGGTCGTGCGTGTACTGGTAGCGAACCATGAGCGTGTTGCTGGCGGCGAGCTGGAAGTCGAAGCGCGAACTGATGTTGGTCCGTATGCGCGGGTTGGAGACGCCAATCACCGGTTCGCCCGCCGCGGCAAACGCGCTGGGCACCACCACGGCGGCGTCGTTGATGTCGCGCCGTTCGAAGTTGACGAAGTAAGAAGCTTTCTTGCTCAGCGGTCCGCCCAGGTTGCCGTTGTAGATGCGCGAGCTGAAGTCCGGCTCGATGGCGGCAAACGGGTTCAGCGCGTCCAGAACGGAATGGTTGTCATTGTAGGAAAACTGCCCGTGGACTTTGTCCGTGCCCGGCTTGGTGAGGATCTCAATGCGGCCGAAACCCATGCGGTCATACTGCGCGGAGAATGGATTTTGGTTGATGCGGATTTCGCGAATGGACGACTTGGGCGGAAGCTGGCCGCCGGTGAATCCGTCAATATAAATCTGGCCGCCGTTCGGTCCCGCGGAAGGCCCGGCGAGGGCTTGCAACTCAGACTGCAGCTCGTCCGGATCGTCGGACAGCGCGTCCAGGTCCTTGCCGCTGATGACCATGGAACTGGCGTTGTTCTCCGGATTCACGTTCACTCTGGCGGCGTCACTCTGGACGTCTACGTGCTCTTCCTGGACGTAAACTTCCAGCGTGATGTCCAGCTTCTGGTCCTGCCCGGCGGCGACCACCACCTGCTGGGCGTGTGCGCGGAAGCCTTTTTCCACCACTGTAAGCGTGTACGTTCCGGCCGCCAGTTCGCGTACCTGATAGCTGCCAACGCCGTCAGACTTGGCGGTGATGGTCTGCCCGGTGGAGCTTCTCAGCGTAATCAATGCGCCGGGAATGACCGCTCCGGTCTGATCAATCACTTGTCCGTGCAGACGGCTGGGCGTCTGGGCCGGCAGCATCACGGCGGAAACCAGAAGAACGAAAATCATCAGCAGGAGCTTGCCGGCTCCTGCGGGCCAGAGTTTCATCCAATTTCTCCTCAAATTTGCGGGTTGCGTTTTTCTGCGCATGTTTGCTGCGGCTCGCAATGCTCGCGGACATGCAATGGGTTCGCTCATTGCGGCCCGCCTTCTCCGCCCGGGCTGGATAGGTTCCATCCGGAGAGCAGTTGCGCCGCGCCGGTAATGCTGGGTGACGCCGTCAGGATCGGCTCCACGCCGCTGAGCAGGGTAATCGCCGTGACCTCAGAGTTTCCCGTACCCGGAGTGGAAACGATCATCACCGCTTCTTCTTTTTGCAAGTCAGCCAGCGTGACTGCGGGAAGCCGGCTCACCATCTGTCCGAAGTCCGGGGTCCCGCGACGACCACCGCCCTGTCCTCCGCCTGCTTGTCCGGGTGCGCCTTGCGCGCCGCCCGGTCCACCGGCAGCATTGCCACCGGCTGAGGCGGCAGCCGCCTGGGCCGCTTCCGGCGACTTTAAGAAGAACGCGATCATCTGCGCCATTTGCACCGGAAGTTTGCGCATCTGCGATTCGCCCGTCAGCTTCACCACAACCGTCTTCTTGCCCAAGATGTCTTTGATGGTGATGGTGTTGTTGGGCGCGTCAATCGCGGTGATGGTCCCGGCGATGTTGCGGAAGGTGCCGGAGATCACTTCGTCGGCCGCCAGTTCTTTGCCGTCCGCGCTGCGCGTGCCGCGCGCGCGCAACTGGTCGCCGGACTTGATCTCAGCGAACCCGCTCTTCTGCGCCTCAGAGAACTTGATGGAGTTGGGAGCGTAGCGGCGGAACAAAGTGTCCTTGGAGGTCTTCACCGTAACTTTCAGCGTGGGATTCACGTCCACGGTGACCGTGCCCCCTGCGGCGTCCACGGCGGTGACGATGCCGCCGGTGCCGCGCTTCTGCCAGTCCTGCATCTCCTGCTGCTGCTTTTGGGCGACGTCGCCTTGCTTCATGACAACAATCGCCAGGGCGATCATGGAATCTGCGTTGTCACCGGGTTTACCGCGCACCAGCATGCGGTCGCCCACCTGGATTTCCTGCAAGGTCATCGGCGTAGCGGACTTCAAGTCTGTCTGTCCGGGCGCCATGCGCACCACGCGCGCGCCTTCCTGCACGGTGACGCTGACGTCGGGACCGGAGTCGGGTTTGAGGACAAGCTTCTGGCCGTCCATGGATTTGAGCGTACCGACTTTGCGAACCAACTGGCTGGCGGCCTGCTGATTGTCCTGCGATTGAGCGGCAGGAAGGGCCTGCGCCGATGGACACGTCAGGGTTGCTACGGCCAGCGCCCCCGCGAGGGCAAGCTTTACCGCCGGCTTTGGATGTGCACCTTGCATCATTCTCCTCAGATAGTTTCCTCAGATAGACTTACGATTTCGCACGGCCTTGTCTGCTGCTTGCCGCCCAAACGTGCCAGGGGGACAAGCGGGACAGGGGAATCCACAGTTTCCAAGCCGTTTTTGCTGCTGAACTTCTTCATCCGGCCTAATCGGCGGGCGGGGAAGACGCTGTTGCTCCTCTATCATCTCAAAAGACGCCTAAATTGGCTAAAGATCACGGTAAAAGTCCTGTAAAAAGGAAGCCATGAATAATACACGCCACGTCAACACCATGAATGCCCGGCGCTACCTGGTCCTTCTGGTGGTTGTGCTGGGCAGCACTCTGGGTGACGTTTTTCTTTCCCGCGGCATGAAGCAGATCGGCCACATCACCATGTCGAACTGGCGCGATCTCACGCTGGCCATCACCAACCCCTGGGTCGTTCTGGGGACCCTGCTGCTGATCGCCTTCTTTGCCTCGTACCTCTCGGCGCTTTCCTGGGCGGATTTGTCTTACATCATGCTGATTACGGCGTTCGGCAACGTGCTCACGGCGCTGCTGGCAAAGTTCATGCTGCACGAGCACATTCCGTTCACCCGCTGGACGGGAATCCTGCTCATCACCTTTGGCGTGAGCTTTGTGGGACGCGGCCCATCGCTCACGGTGTCCGATGAACCAACCGGTGAGCCGGCCGGCGCCGCGTCCGGAGGGAGCAAGCCATGAGCGCTTACCACCATCTGGCCGACTTCCTGTTTATTGTTTTGCTGGTGGCCTTCACCACCTTTGGAGATTTGTTGATGGCCCGCGCCATGCGCCAGGTCGGCGACGTGGATTTGCTCCGCAAACAGTCAGGGTTCTTCGGCGTAGTCCGCGCCGTCCTGTCCAAGATGTCTTTTTATGGCGCGATGCTTTGCATGACGGCCAGTTTTTTCAGCTTGCTGGTCGCCCTTTCACTGATTGATCTCAGCATTGTGATTCCGGCGTCCTCCTCGCTGACTTTTCTGTCCACCCTGATTGGCGCCAAGTTTTTTCTGAGGGAGCATGTTGACCGGCGGCGCTGGATTGCCGGCGCGGTGGTGACCTGTGGAATCATATTGCTGGCCATGGAATAAATCGCGGCAGCAGATACCGCGGTTTCGAGCCCGGCACAGATCACGCGCATGGATGATGGCCGTCACATCCTTGGAAGGTCAAAAACATCAATGATGGATGTTGAGAACTCTGGCTCAATTCTTACCTCTTCAATTCTTACCGCTCATTTCATTTCAGGCCAGATAAGTCCCGCTGTTAAGAAGAGGCCGCATTCCTGCCGGCGCCAACCGGCGAAAGACGTCGGCCGAAGGAGGACGAGAGCAATGTACAAGAACATCCTAATTCCAACAGACGGCTCGGCGCTGTCCGGAACAGCGATCCAGGACGGTATCGCCATGGCCAAAGCGATGGGCGCGAAGATTACCGTGCTCACAACCTGGGCGCCATTCCATACTTTTTCCTTCGACTCGGCGATGCTCGAAGATACGCTGCCGCAATACAACCAGCAGATGAAGGAGAAAGCGGTGAAGACCCTGGCCGCCGCCGCCAACGCGGCAAAAGCCGCCGGGGTGGCCTGCGACACCGTGCAACTGGAACACGAGCATCCCTACCAGGCCATTATTGATACGGCCAAGCAAAAAGGCTGCGACCTGGTGGTGATGGCTTCGCACGGCCGCCGCGGTGTCTCGGCGCTGGTGCTGGGCAGCGAGACCGTCAAGGTGCTCACGCACTCCAAGGTGCCGGTTTTGGTCCATCGCTGAAAGTATTGCGGGGCAACCGCGGAACGATGCAACGGCGCAGAATGATCGGAGGACGGCAAACCAGCCGGCGGTGTGCAATTTTCATGGCGTCTATCGCGCGCCGAAGTTTGAACTAGGTTTCCGGTTTTCTGCCCGGCCCCTTGATCTTCAGATGTCCCTTGCCCAGTTCGATGAGGAAGGTCCGCATCTCGTCTTCGTCCAACGACCGTTCTGTTCCCCGGTCAACCGCCCGCAGGAAGCTGCCCTCGGTGGTCATGCAGGCCATGGCCTGGGCGATGCTCTCATGCCGGTGCCCGCAGCGTTGCAGGCCCTGGGATGCAATCCAGCACGCGACGTAGTAAAGCACAGTTTCTCCTGCAGCCCATGGGCGGTGGCTGGGCTTCCCGCGTTGACTTTCCCGCGTTGGCCGAGTGAGGCGCAAAAAACCGGGGCCGTACTCGTGATTACGGCCCCGGAGAGCGCAGTCTACTCAGTCGATGTCAGCGGGATTCGCTCAATTAGAAAGCTCTAACAAACATCAATGGGACGGATGGAGATGCGGGCCGCGTGCTTCGTGGGGTGTACGGCCCGCCCTGGCTCCCTCTGCCCCGATGGAGGTCAGTCCGCCGCTCAAACTACATTGTCCACGCCATCATGTCAAGATAAAAGTACACGCCATCATGCCAACACAAAACAGAGGCCAACGGGTCACCGGGCGGCAGCTTGTCCGGAAAACGTAAATTGGGAGGGGTCGCTTACAGGGTTTCAGCCAGCTTTTGGGGGCAATCGCCGCCGCAGGCCAGCGCCAGTTGGGCCGCGGCCTGGCGGATCTGCTCGTAGCACTCCAGCAGATCGAAGGAGTCAATCCGGCGCAGGCGCGAGATCCACGGGGCCCGGGCGCCGGGCAGCATCATCAGTTGCAGGTACCACAGGTCCAATTGCAGTTGGATCCAAAAACCCGCAATGCGGAATTCCGCGCAATGCCGGAACAGCGTTTCGGCCGCCTCATGGACGTCGCCATCCAAGGTGTGGCGCGAGCGCCGCATCTCGTAGCCGGCCCACTCCTGCAGGATGGCGGCGTTGTGCATGCAGCAGCCCAGCTTTTCCCGCAACAGGCGTATGCGGTTGAGCTGCGCTTTGCCGAATTGCGCTGGGCCCAGGGCCAGCTCCATGTGCTCTTCGTCGCGGGGGTCGAGCAGGCTTTCCATCTCCGCCAGGCCGGCGTTGCGCAGGTAAGGCGCAACCTGGTCGGCGCTGCGGTTGGGGAAGCTGAACAGGCGCCGGACGTAGACCAGGATGGGGACCGCGAGCAGCAGCGCGAGAATCGAACCAAGGATCATCGTCTATCTTTTTCTCTGTTTCTATCTCTTACCTTTAATGTCTGCTTCTATCGTCTTTTTCGACCCGCGAGGATGCTTTTCAACACTCGCGTGGTTTGCTGGATCTCTTCCCAGGCCTGCGCCGGAGTAATCGCCTGGGTCCACTGCGGCTCGGCGTCCGGCGGTCGGAGGAAAGTATCCAGCCACAATATCTCGGCCAATATGTATGCCACGGGAGGCCCGTACTTGACCAGGAGGGCGAATCTTGTTCCGAATTCAGAACGCAGGGCGAAGGCCATCCCCGCCAAAGCCACCACGGCGAAGCCTTCCACAATGCCCCAGGGATAGTTCCGGCGGCGGACATTGAAAAGCCACTGCACTCCTAAGAAAAGGAGAAAGATGCCCGCCTGGATCACGTTGATGGCGATTTCGCAGGAGAGAATAAAGCTGATTACACGGTCGGCTTGCGCCGGAGGGTGGCGGACTGTATAGGCGACGGCGATGGCCCCCACGAGTGTGGCCGCGACGGGGAAGAGCAGCCAGAACCAGCGATAAACTTGGAAGAACGCACGGAAGACCCGGGAAAAAGCCTCATGTAGGGCCAGCAGGGCCAGGATCGTATAGAGGATTTCGAACGCCCAAAACAGGTAGAAATACGCGAACTCGTCATGAAGCACTGCCAGCTTGATGATGTCACCGATTATCAAAGCGGCTATGTAGGCGGAGAAGAAAGGGAATTCCGCGAAGAGCCGACGCCACAAAAGGACCACGCCAAGGCAAAGGTTCAGGGCCAAAGCTATGAGCAGCAGAAGGATGTCTGTTTTTGCCATTGTCTGTGAGTGGCCAGATTAAACCAGCCACTCACCGGGGACAACCTACCTGTTAGCGCAAGGCTTGCCAGGGACGCATAGCGGAACCGGCCCGTCCGCCCAAACAGTTGTTGAGGTGCAGGCCAAAACCAGGAACCCCACTGCGATGATCTTGATGATGGTTCTTTTCATTTGCTTGTCTCCTTCTGCAGGTGGATTGATCGTGCAATCGTTCAAAAGACTTCAGCGCGAGGGCTGATTTAGCAGGGAGCATAGCTGGTTTCCTCCGCTAAAGCCCATGGAAATCAGCGTCCTTAGGTTTTTGAAATGGACAGCGGAAGGCCGTTGGGCCGGCTCCGGGCTTTGCTAAAATACGCATTTCACGGCCCCATTATGAGCGATTGGAAACGGCAACAGGGAATCACGGCCAGTCACGACTCCTCCAGCGTGGTGGTGACCAAGTACACCGTCTCGGTGGAGACCGCCAAGGAGGTCAAGAAGGCGGGCTCGGTCTACGGATCGCAAGGCCGGGCGTTGCAGGTGGCCACGGAGATGCTCATCCGTATGGAGAACCCGCCGCCTGCCAAAGCCGAGTCGCGCCGGGAACCGCCGGCCTTGGTGCGCATCAGCCTGCGCCTGCACAAACGCACCTACGAGCTGATTCGCAGCCTGTCACGGGTGAAATACAACGGCGATCCGGGACAGGTGGTGTCGGCGTGCGTGAAAGTGCTGAAGATGAAGAGGATCAAGCTGTAGGGCCTTTACCACAGAGGACACAGAGAAACACAGAGGCGGAACAGCACACCGCTGATGAACGCTGATGACGCTGATCGGAAGCGAAGCAAAGGACCAAGCACACAGCCGAGGGCGGCTGGGCCACACGGGCTTGAGTGAGTGGCAGCATTTTGGCTGGCTGTGCGATACTGAAACTGCTTTTTCACCTGCCCACCGAGCCGGGATGGCGGAACTGGCAGACGCAGCGGACTCAAAATCCGCCGACCTTCGGGTCTTGGGGGTTCGACTCCCCCTCCCGGCACCATATCCTTGTCGCTCCGCTCCACACCGCCGCTGAGCGTTGTTCCTTCGCCGCCTGATACGCGCTTGTAGCAACGGGCTCGGCACGCTAGTCGGCCTCGCCCTTAATCCTGCTGCGCCGCGACACACCGCGGGCGAGTATCGAATCTGCAAGGGCCATTCGGACCTGTTGCAGCGGGCTCCGCTCCACACCGCTGGCGAGTATCGTTCCTTCTTTGACTACTACGCGCCTGACATAACGGGCTCGGCACGCTAGTTGGCCTCGCCCTAAAGCCGCCGGTCCCGTCGGCGATTGTTATCATGAAGCCGTGGTTCGCCGCCTATCACCGCGACTGCTGTTGTTCGTGATCATCGTGGCCGTGGTTCCTGCGTACGGTCAGGGCGGTCCGCCGCTGCGCACTGACGATCCCGGCACTCCCGGCAACGGCAACTGGGAAATCAACATTGGCCTCACCACCGACCGCCGTGCTGACCTGCGCCAGTTTGAAGCTCCCATCGTGGACGTCAACTACGGCCTGGGCGAACGCATCCAGCTCAAGTTTGAGATTCCCTTCCTCATCGAAGGCGTCAATTCCGCGGCCACCCGCAGCGGGCTGGGTAACTCGCTCATGGGAGTGAAGTGGCGCTTTTATGAGGACAAGAAGCGCGAGTTTTCTCTGTCCACTTACCCGCAATTCGAATTCAACAATCCAACCCACTCGCTTGACCGCGGACTGGTGGACCGCGGACAGAGGCTCCTGCTTCCCCTGGAAGTCACCAAGAAGATTGGCCCGGTGGACGCGAACGGTGAAGTGGGCTATCGTTTCGCGCAGGTCGGGCCTGACGACTGGTTCGTCGGCCTGGCCTTCGGCCAACAGTTGACGCCGCGCGTGGAGCTTCTGGCGGAACTCTATCGGACGGCCGAAATCCGCGGCGCGGAACACGAATCCACTTTCGGCTTTGGCAGCCGGGTGAAACTCAGCAAGAACTTCGTGCTCATCTCCATGGCCGGACGCAGCTTCAGCGGCCCTGCCAGCGGCCAGCCGCAGCTGATTGGATATTTGGGAGTGCAGGTCCTGCTCTCCGGCCACGGGCATTCAGGCGCAAGCGACGACCGCCACTACCTGCGAACCACGGCCAGGTAAATCAACAGCGCGGTTAGCACGGCGTTCCACACCAGCAGCGCGATCACCCACAGGCTGGCGCCTTTCCACTTGCGGGCAAATTCGTTTTGTGTAGATTCAAGCTCCTGTTCGGCGGCGGCGGCGCGGGTCTCAGCGGCGGTAACCCGCCGTTCCAGCGACGCCAGCAAGCTGGCCAGGTCTTCATTGCTGGGCGCGACGATCTCTCCGGCGCTTCGCGTGCCTATGCGGTCCTTGGCCGCGTTGACCACGGCTTTGGTCACGTGCGGCGCGGCATGCGGCGCCACCGCTTTGACAATCTCGAAGAGTACGCTCCACAAGCCCATAGGGTGACCAATTTCAGGCGGCCAGTTGCAGATGCCCGCGAATCCCAAGAATCAAGAAGTAGTTGTAGGACGATTCTAGCCTTAGTTGCGAGGGTTCGCCGCACTAATTCCAGTCGCAAACCATTCACGGTCCTGTGTCAGTGTTCGCGATTGGTCTGCTTTGACTTTGATCCGCGTTCATCCGCGAAAATCCGCGGTAGGCTTCTGCTCGGCGGTCATCGCCCATGCTGCGCCAGCCAGGTTGCCGCGTCGGCTTGGATGGCAGAGGCCTGCTCCGCGCTCAGGAGCTTCCGCACTTGCGCCTGGCCGGCCTGGGCTTTCGCCTTGTGCTCTTTTTCGCCGCGCTCAGCCGCAATTGTGAACCATTTGTAGGCCTGGGCATCGTCCCGCTGGACGCCTTCGCCGTCGCGCAGCAAGGCGGCGTATTCCAGTTGGGCGGGGACCAGTCCCCAGTCGGCGGCTTTGGCCATCCAGTCCGCAGCTTTCCTGGAATCCTGCGCCACGCCCTGGCCCAACTTGTACATCAATCCCACGTGATACTGCGCGTTCGGACTGCCGGACTCCGCCTGCGGACGCAGCAACTCCATGGCCTTGCCGTAATCCTGGGCGACGCCTAGGCCCTGGTAATACATGATTCCCAGGCTCTCTTTGGCGCTGCCCATGCCCTGCTTGGCGGCCAACTCAAACAAGCGGACGGCCTCCGGCAGGTCCTGCGGGACGCCCGCGCCGTCGCGATAGAGCTGCGCCAGCATGAACTGGGCCACGTCATGGCCCTGGCGCGCCGGGCCGGCAAACCAGCGCGCGGCTTCCGCGTCATTGCGGGGGACGCCCAGGCCCAGGTGATACATGGCGCCCAGGTTAATCTGCGCGGGCGCATAGCCTTTGTCCGCCGCCAGCCGGTAGCAGCGGACGGCCTGGACGTGGTCCTGGGACATGCCGTTGCCGATGCGATAGAAATCGCCCAGATGCGTGAGCGCCACCACGTCGCCTTTTTCGGCAGCGGCGCGGACTTGCTCTACGGATTCCTGGGCGCGCAGCGCAGGCGTTGGTGTGACGATGACGGCCACGGCAAACATGATCGCCGCAAGCGCGGTCACCATAAGAAAGCGCCGGGTCGGCAGTAGTCCGGCGTGCTTGCGTTTCGTGTGCTGGGGTTGGCGCCGCACTGGCTGAGTTCCGCTAATAGTGTAGGCTACCGGAAGAATGTCCGCGAAAGCTGGGCGGAGAAAGCTGCGGACCGCTTCTATTTTCCCCAATGCCTTTTTTTCCATATGCGACAGGATTTTGACGTCATCATTCTCGGCGCCGGTGCCGCGGGGCTCATGTGCGCCATCGAAGCCGGCAAACGCCGCCGGCGTGTGGCCGTGCTGGAGCGCGCGGAGCGCATCGGCAAGAAGGTCCTTATCTCCGGCGGTGGGCGCTGCAACTTTGCTAATCTGCATTGCCGTCCGGAGAACTTTCTTTCGGAGAACCCGCATTTTGCCAAGTCGGCGCTGGCCCGTTACACGCCAGCCGACTTCATCGCCCTGGTGAAGAAGCACCGCATTCAATTCCACGAAAAAACGCTGGGCCAGCTTTTCTGCGACCACTCCGCCCATGACATCCTGAGCATGCTGGAAGCGGAATGCCGGTCCGCCGGGGTGAAGATCTTCACCCATATCAAGGTGGAAGGCGTTGAGCGCGACGGCGCAGGATTTACCGTCCATGCCGGCGACGCCGAATTCCGCGGGTCCGCGCTGGTGGTGGCCACCGGCGGCCTGTCCATCCCCAAGATGGGCGCGACGGCTTTCGGTTACGACCTGGCGCGGCACTTTGGACTCAAGATCGTGCCGACGCGGCCGGCCTTGGTGCCTTTGGTTTTCACCGAGAAAGACCGCCGCAATTATTGCGATCTCTCGGGCGTGTCCGCTGAGGTGATTGCTTCTATCGGGCGGCAGAGCTTTCGCGAGAAGATGCTGATTACCCATCGCGGGCTGAGCGGCCCGGCGATTTTGCAGATTTCGTCTTATTGGAAAACCGCGCTAGAGATTTCTATTGATTTAGCGCCTGGAGGCGACACGTACCGCGATCTGCTCCGGGCCAACGCCCGCCGCGATTTGAACGCCGCCAAGGCCGCGTTGCGTACGGTGTTGCCGCAGCGCCTGGCCGACCGCTGGCTGGACCTGCACGCGACCCAGAACCAGATGAAGACTTGGACGAACCACGGCATCACCGAGCTTGAGCGCAAGACGCACCACTGGCAGGTGGTCCCGGAAGGCACGGAAGGCTACGCCAAGGCTGAAGTCACCGCCGGCGGCGTGGACACCAACGAACTCTCGGCGCAAACCATGGAGAGCCGCAACGTGCCGGGACTGTTCTTCATCGGCGAAGTGGTGGACGTCACCGGACACCTGGGCGGCTTCAATTTTCAGTGGGCTTGGGCGTCAGGGTTTTGTGCTGGGCAAGCGGTGTAAGTTCTGCGCGATGCCAATCTTAAATTTGGCCATTACTCGGAGAGGTGGCCCCCCCCAAACCCAGAATCTCACCGCAGAGGACGCAGAGGTCGCAAAGGAAATTACGGAAGCTTGTGGTTGGTCAGCAGAAAATTCCCGCCATTCTCTTTCACCACGTGCAGGTTCGGCTTGCCCACGAGCGCTTCCAGGCGAGGCAGCTCCGAGCCATAGATCAGCAGGTAGCAGCGGCCCGGCTCATTCCACAGCGCCGCAAACTTCTGGTCGTCAATGAATACTTGCGGCGCGCCTGGAGCGTAAGACCCGTACTCCAGGTTATTTACGCGGCCGTTCAGCAATAACGCCGAGCGGTTGGTATAGAAGAAGACGGACGAGAAAGCGTAGTAGGCGTCGGCTTCGATCAATTGTCCCGGCGGGCTTTGTTTCAAGCTTGTGGCCAGCGCGTACGATCCCAAATAAGGATCAAACCTCACCAGCGCGACGCGCGCTGCTTGAAAGAAGAGGACCATCCCCGCGCATATGGCCAGGACCGTAACGCGAGTGTTGTTGCGGGCCAGCACCAACGCCAAGGCAATTCCGCCGAAGGCAACCGCCGCCAGCACGAGCGGCAGCTTGAGGTAAGCGAACGAGTTCAGCGTGAGGTCGCCCATGTGGCCGAGGGACAGTGTGTACAGCTCGGGGTGCTGGCTGAGGGCTTGCGAGATGTCTCCCGGCGTGGGAAGACTCCAGACTTTCACCAGCACCAGGCAGATCGCGGCGAAGGCCAGCGTGGCCACCGAGAAAAGCGTCCACGTCCCAGCGCGGAGGAGTTTTTCTGTCAGGCTTTTTTTAGAAGGGCTTTTTGGGGACAAGCTTTTTTCAGCCGAGCTCTTATCGGCCAGCCCTGTTTCAGACAGGCCCGACTTCCCCGACGCCAGCGCCGAGCCGATCAACAGCGCCACCGCCGGATAAATCGGCATGGAGTAATACTCCTGCGTGGTGGAGAAAGTGAAGAAGAGCATCACTACGGCGATCCAGCAGACGGCCATCAGGCGTGCGCGCGCTGCGCGCGAATTCTGCCGATACTCCAGTTTCAGCGTGCCCGGCAGATACACCGACCAGGGAAATAGCCAGGCCAGGTTGAACAGCCAGAACCACAGTCGCGGGACGGTGTTGTAGTCGCGCGGGTAGCGCAGGTTGAGGAAGCGCAGCAGATGTTCGTTGAAGAAATAAAACCAGAAGAAGCCGCGATACTCGCCCGGGCCGCTGTGCATGGAAAACGCAAAGTACGGCGGGTTGGCGCGCATGGCCAGCACATGCCACGGGACGGCGATGACCAGCGCCACGCCGATCACCGTGAGCACGCGGAGCTTCCGCCAGGCTTCGAAACGGAGGAGTTGCCGCGTGACGGCCATGAACGCCAGTCCGGCGAGAATGGGAAACACAATGGCGATCAAGCCTTTGAGCAGCAGGCCCAGGCCAAAGCAAACTCCCATGATCAACGCCCAGCGCCGCGGATGCGCGTCATCCGAATCTCCATCCGGTTCCAGAAGACGCAGCCAGGCCCAGACGGCGCCGGTGATGGTCAGCGTGACCATGGCGTCAGGAATCAGGATGCGGGTAAAGAGATAAAGCCCGACGCACGTGGCCAGCGCCACGCCGGCGTAAAGGCCCCCGTCGTCGCCAAACGCCCAGCGTGCAAAGCGGTAAGTGACAAAGCAGAGAAGAACCACGGCCAAAGCCAGCGGCAATCGCGCGGCCCAATCGCGCACGCCAAACACGCGGTAGGACGCTGCCATGGTCCAGTAAACCAGGGGAGCTTTTTCCAGGTAGGCGACGCCGTCCAGCCGGGCGGTGACCCAGTCGCCGGACTCCAGCATGTTGCGGGCGATTTGCGCCTGCACGGCGTCCACGTCGTCCATCAGGCGCGGAGGGCTTAGGATGTTGAGCAGGAAGACCAGACTGGCAGCGGCTACAACGATCCAACCTGATCGAGGACTGGCGCTACGGCGTCCGCTTCCAGCAGGTCCTGCTCCGGCGCTTCGATCTTCCACTCTTTCATCCACAGAAACAGCACCATCAGTCCCCATAAGTGATATCCCAAGTTGGCCTTGCGCTCAAGGTGGTCATGGACCATGCGCTCCACGGCGCTCCAGCGGAACAGGCCGCTCGCGCGCACCGCTTCTTCTGAGAGTGTTTCTTCCAGCAGCGGACGCAGCACGCCGCGGAACCAGTCATGCACCGGAATGTCAAAGCCGATCTTGGGCCGGCGCATCACGTTGGGCGGCAGTTTGTCCTGCATCAATCTGCGCAGGACATATTTGGATTTTGAGCCGTGGAGCTTGAAGCGTTCGGGCAGGCGCGCGGCAAAGTCCACGATGCGCGGATCAAGAAATGGCGGCCGCGCTTCCAGCGAGTGGGCCATGGTCATGCGGTCCACTTTGTAGAGAATGTCGTCGGCCAGGTAGTAGCGTTGGTCAAAATTCAGGAACCGCTCAAGCCCGTTGCCGGCCGGCATCCCGGAAAGCAGGTGGGCCATGGGACCGGAATCGGCAAAGTGGAAGAATTGCTGCTTCTCGTCTTCGGTAAACGTCCCGTTCCAGAAAACGTGGGCCTGTTCCGGCGTGAGCAAAGAACCTTGCAGGAACCGCTTGAGCTTGTATTCGAAACTGATCTTGTCGTCGGACACCGGCAGGCGATTGGCGCAGGCCAGCGCCGCGTGGCGCAGACCGGCGGGGAAGCGGCGGGCCCAGGCGGCATAGCGATCGGCTTTGTAGGTGAGATAGCCGGCGAAAAGCTCGTCGGCGCCTTCGCCGGTCAGAATCACCGTGACTTGGCGTGTGGTCATCTCCGCCAGGAACCATGCGGGCAGCGCGCCGGCGTCGGCACTGGGCTCGTCAGAGTAGTACGCCATTTTGCGGATGGCGTCTTCCAGGTCTGCAGTTTCGTCCAGGTTCAGCTCTTCATGCACTGTGCCGAAATGGCGGGTGATCTCGCCGATGGACTCGCTCTCATCAAAAGAGCGGCCTTTGAACGTCATGGAGAAGGTGCGCAGGTTGCTGGCGCCGGTATGCGCGGCGTAACGCAGGATGGTGGAAGAATCCAGGCCACCGCTCAGCCAGATGCCGACGGGAACATCAGAAATCAGTTGCTCGCGGACGGACTTGATGAGCAGGTCGTCGAGCTGTTCGGTCGCTTCGTCCAGCGATTGCGGTGGGGGCTGTTCGGCGGTTTTCGGCAGGTAAGACCGCACTTGCATGCGGCCGCCATGCCACTCCAGCATGTGTCCGGGGAGCAGTTTGTGGATGCCTTCCACCAGCGTGTACGGCGCGGGCACGTAGTTCAGGCTGAGGAAACAGTTCAAGCCGGTCAGGCAGATCTTGCGGGGGATTTCCGGATGCGCGAAGAGACATTTCAATTCGGAAGCAAAATGGATTTCGCCGTCATGCAGGCAGTAGTACAGCGGCTTGATGCCCACGCGGTCGCGCGCCAGGATCAGCCGCTTCTCGGACTGCACCCAGACGGCGATGCCGAACATGCCACGCAACCGGGCAAAACATTCGGTGCCCCAATGCAGGAAGGCGTGGAGAACGACCTCGGTGTCGCAACGCGTTTCAAACTTTACCCCGAAGCCCTCCAACTCGCGGCGGATTTCATCGTGGTTGAAGATTTCGCCGTTGAAGACCACAACCACGTTGCCGTCCGGGCTGATCAAGGGCTGGTCGCCGCCGGCCAGGTCCAGAATACGCAGGCGTGTGGCGCCCAGAGAGATGGCTTCGCAAGTGAAATGGCCCTGATGGTCAGGCCCACGATGGACGAGCGCGTCCAGCGCGTCGCTCAGCACGCCGCGCGGGAGACGCTTGGAAACATGGGAGTACCCGAGAATGCCGCACATAGATGGTTTTCGTTTTTCCGGTAGAACCGAGACAGGATTTTTCTGCCCCAATGGACTTGCATCCATGACTGGTTCGCTGCGTGCGGCGAACTCCCAGTCACCCTATACTTGAATGAATCCACTCTTAAAGTTTGCTGGCTTGGGTGTGAATTATACCCGCCCAGAGGATTTTTCCAAGCTCAAAATAAAGAAATGTAAAGACGCTAAGCCCATGGTCTGCAAAGCTAAACCACGCGCAGTTTTCTCTTATGTCACTAAGAATACACTTGTTTACAGTTTGGTTGTACTGCGGAAGAGAAAAGCCTTGGTTGTTGTGAAGTGGCCTAACGCTCAACAATGGCATCGGAGAAGACTGCGACCGTCTTGAGCATGACGTGCACTGGTGTGCAACGTCTCAAAAGAGCAAGAGGCCCAGTTATCTGGGCCTCGCATTGGAACCCCGAAAACAGTCTTACTGGGTGACGTGCTTGTTGAGGGCTTTCTCAATGGTTTCCCGGTTGACCCAGCCCACAATCTGCTCCTGTACCTGGCCGTTCTTGAAGATCAACAGCGTGGGAATGCCGCGCACGCCGTAGCGCTGCGGGGTCACTGGACTGGAGTCCACGTCCATTTTGCCGACCTTCACCTTGCCTTGATACGCGGATGCCACTTCGTCCACGATAGGCGCCAGCGCTTTGCACGGGCCGCACCACGTGGCCCAGAAATCAACCATCACTGGCTGCTCGCTCTTGAGGACCATTTGATCAAAATTGCCATCTGTCACTTCCAGAATGCCTTGCGTTGCCATGAAAACTCCTACCCTTGTTTTGGATTCGCCCCTATGGGATGACGGAACTAATTGTGCGCTACCATCCTAGCAAACATTGGATGAAATCGCGCACTCCTAAGGTTCAACTCTCTTCTAAGCTCTTGAAGCGCAGGGAGATAATTCCGTCGCAGCGTCATCTTAGGGTCTTCAGGAAACGCTGCCAGTCCGGGCAGCTCCTATGTTACTAAAGTGACGTGGACGAGGGGACAGTACAGTACTAGACTCTCCCTCGGTGGTAAGGCAGTTCTGGGGGAGGGCTGCCTGGCGTCCTGCGATTCACTTCGCAGGACGCTTGTTTTTTGGGGCAAAGACCCATAAAAGCGATTGCCTGAATCGGCCTTGCCCGGTACCATCCATCGGCGCGTCAGGAGGTGGCGGGTGCCGGTCTACTCCAAGAACGACGGGAAGTGGGGTTGGGGGCCTCTGGTCGCCACGGTGGGGGTCGTCGGAGGATTTTTTCTGCTAGGAAACGTAGCCCATCTATACAAAAGAGCCACTGACCCCTTTTACGGCAAATGCGAGCAATACCGGACGATTACCGCGCGGCAGGACGTGCGCAATCCGTATCTGCGGGGGAAGGTAGTGGCGATCAACGCCAGCGACACGTCGCACGAAGATTTCGAGCTGCAAGAAGCATTGCCCGCCGATTTACGGGCCGCCCGTCCGGAGAATGTGGGTACCGTCGTGATCAGAGAATTCTATGCTGCTTATCGGGGGTACTACGCCCCCCGCAGTGGCCCTGACACGGGCAAGAATATGGGACCTGCAAATCGCCAGTGCTACAAGGTAAGCATCATAGATCTGTCCATTCGGAGCATCATCAAACAGCAGAACTTTTGCGGCGGCCTTCCACCTGAAAACTGCCCAAACGCTGACTGCGTTGGTTCTGAGCCGCTTTCCGACGTCGTGGCCTATCTCGTCGCCCTTCCGCGCAAATGAGCCTGGGCTCGTGTGGCACAGCCGCCATCGGCTGCACGGGCTTTCATCCGCCGGTCAGCTCCCTGGCCAGAGTTTGAGCAAATGACCCACTACCCTTTTGCCTTGGGCGGCGTGCCTGCGCTCTACGGTGTTATCCTGAATAGCTACGGACGTTGAGTTGTCCCCAGAGTGTTCTGTGCGTCCTGAATCGCCAAGGTTTGAAATCAGAAAAGATGAGTTTGCATAGCCCTGCATTGCCCAGTACCGACCAGCAATCTCCTTCCCAGCCTGCTGACCGCGAACGTGTATTCGACGCCTTCCGCCGCTGGGGATATATGGATGCCAGCCTGAACCCCTTCGGCGGGCCGATTGCCGACGGCTACCCGGAAATCCGCAATCTTCAAGGACCGGCGGCCGACGAAGCGCGCCGCATCTACTGCGCCACCATCGGCGCCGACTTCATGCATATGCCCCAGCGCGACCGCCGCGAGTGGGTGCAGGAGCAGATGGAAAATCCGGCGTCGCAGAATGTTGATCGCCGTTGGCTGGCTGAGCGCCTGATGCAAGCCGACCTGTTCGAGCAGATTCTGCAGACGCGCTATCTGGGCACCAAGCGCTATTCAGGCGAAGGCGCCACGGCGCAGATCCCGCTGTTGGACACCGTCCTGGAAACCGCGGCCGAGCTAGGCGCAACGCATTCCGTGCTGGCCATGAGCCATCGCGGACGGCTCACGGTGATGAGCCTGGTAGTGGGTATTGCGCCGGAAAACGTCTTTGCCGGATTTGAAGATGTTGATCCGCGCTCCGTGCTGGGCGGCGGCGACGTGAAATATCACAAAGGCGCCACCGGCTCCTTTGAAACCAGGAACGGAAAGTCGCTCCGCATGCATCTCGTTTCCAATCCCAGCCATCTGGAAGCGGTTGATCCGGTCGCTTTGGGCCGGACGCTGGCCAAACAGAAGCATGCCGGCCCCAACGGCGCCAAGGAGATCCTGCCCGTGATCCTGCATGGCGACGCAGCTTTCGCCGGCCAGGGCATCTGGGCGGAGACCCTGAATTTTTCCGGGCTCAAAGGTTTCAACGTAGGCGGATGCATCCACGTGATCGTGAACAACCTGATCGGGTTCACCACCACGCCCAAGGAACTGCATATGTCGCGGTTTTCCTCGGACCTCGCTAAACGCCAGCCGATTCCCATCTTCCACGTGAATGCGGAAGACCCAGAGGCTGTGCTGCGCGTGGCGAAGATGGCCGTCGAGTATCGCTACCGCTTCGGCAGTGACGTGGTGATAGACATGATCGGCTATCGCCGCCACGGTCACAGCGAAGTGGACGACCCCACCATCACCCAGCCGCTGCTCTACAAAATAATCAATGCCCACCGTCCGCTGTTTGAGATTTATGCGGAACAACACAGCATTGATCTTGCTGCAGCCATATCCAGCTTCCGGCAGCGGATTGACGCGGCGTATGACGCCGCGGCCGCCATGCAGAAGTCGCCGGTGCTGCGCAAGCTGCCGGAGTATTGGGACAAGTACGTCGGCGGGCGCTACCGCAAGGACTTTGAAGTTCCCACAGCCGTGAGCGAAGACACGCTCCACCAGATCACCGCCAGGCTCACGACATACCCTGAGGGGTTTGCCATCCATCCCAAGGTGAAGAAGCTGCTGGAGCAGCGGGAGAAGATGGGCAACGGCAAGCTGCCGCTGGATTACGGCATGGCGGAGGCGCTGGCCTTTGGCTCGCTGCTGCTGGAAGGCATTTCAGTCCGCTTGAGCGGCCAGGACGTGCGCCGCGGCACCTTCAACCACCGCCACTCCTTGCTGGTGGATACGGAAAACGAGCAGGAGTACGTGCCCCTGTGCCACCTCTCGCCCAACCAGGCGTGGTTTGAGGCGTACAACTCGATTCTTTCCGAAGCCGCGGTGCTGGGCTTTGAATACGGCTTCAGCCGCGACTGTCCCGACGGCCTCACGGTTTGGGAAGCCCAGTTCGGCGATTTTGCCAACGGCGCGCAGATCATCATTGACCAGTTCATCGTCGCCGGCGAAGACAAGTGGGGACTGCTTTCCGGCCTGGTCATGCTGCTGCCTCACGGTTATGAAGGCCAGGGCCCGGAGCATTCCAGCGGACGTATTGAGCGCTACCTGCAACTGGCGGCCAAAGACAATATCCAGGTCTGCCAGCCGTCCACCGCCGCGCAATACTTTCATCTGCTCCGCCGCCAGGCCCTGCGCACATGGCGCAAGCCGCTCATGGTGTTTACGCCCAAGGGCATGCTGCGCCATCCTGATGCCGCCAGCCCGCTGAGCGAGCTTACCGGCGGAAATTTCCAGACGGTGGTGCCTGACCGGGAAAACACCGGAGCGGAGCGTATCATTCTGTGTTCGGGCAAGATCGTTCATGAATTGCGCCGCGAACGCCAGCGCCGGGGCGAAAAGCGCACCGCCATCGTTGCGCTCGAACAGATTTATCCTTTTCCGGAAAGTGATCTGGAAGCCGCGCTGGCCCTGTATCCCAGTGCGCGCGAGTTTTTCTGGGTGCAGGAGGAGCCGGCCAACCAGGGCGCTCTGAATTTCCTGGTTCCGAGGCTGGAACGGCTCACGCGCGGTCAGCCGTTGCGTTCTGTAAAACGCTCGGCTTCGTCCAGTCCCAGCACCGGATCGCACACGGCGCATGAGCTGGAACAGAAGACTTTGCTGGAACTGGCGTTCGTCGGATGATTGACCGCCGGCGGCATCGCTGCAGCCGGATGGTTCATCCATAATAAGTTCAAAATTGAATATCGAGGAAAGGTGATTGCAATGGCTTACGAAGTTCCCCCCTTGCCGTACGCTTACAACGCTCTGGAACCGCACATTGACGAGCAAACCATGTACCTGCACCATGACAAGCACCACGCTGCCTATGTCGCCAAGCTGAACGGCGCGGTGGAAAAGTATCCTGACTTGGCCAAGAAAAGCGCGGAAGAACTTATCCGCAACCTGAGCGCGCTGCCGGAAGACGTGCGCGGCGTGGTCCGCAACAACGGTGGCGGCCACGTGAACCACACCATGTTCTGGCAGATCATGGGCCCCAAAGGAGGCAATCCCACCGGGGCCATTGCGGACGCCATCACCAAAAACTTCGGCGGCTTTGACGCCTTTAAGGAAAAGTTTGAGGCAGCGGGCGTCGGCCAGTTCGGCAGCGGCTGGGCCTGGCTGGTGAGCACCAAGTCCGGCGAATTGAAGATCACGTCTACGCCCAACCAGGACAACCCACTTTCCAACGGCGACTTCCCGGTCATGGGCAATGACGTCTGGGAGCACGCCTACTATCTCAAGTACCAGAACCGCCGCCCGGATTACCTCAAGGCCTGGTGGAACGTTGTGAACTGGGACGAAGTCAACAAACGCCTGGCCCAGGCCAGCGGGTTCTTCAAGTAACTCTTTCTTTCGTAAGACAAGAAACCGCTCTTCGGGGCGGTTTTTTTTATTTCTCCTAAACAATGTTTAGTAACGATGCAACCCTGAAGAACACTAAGTTGTTGCCGGGCATCCTAGTGTTGCCGCGAGGGGGCCCTCAGGTGCGCCCCCGATGTTTCGCCCTAGTGACACAAGAGGTTACAGGTTACGGAGGTTACTTTGGTGATTCCCGCGTCCAGTGTTATAACGCCAAGAGCGAGGTGAAAAAAGTTTGAAGTCACATAAGATTTTTGCGTTGAGCTTGATTGTCTTAACTCTGGGATTCTGCGCCTCAGCAATGGCCCAGGATTTTACAGGGTTCTATGTCGGCGGGACCGGAGGGGGCAACTTCGGCCACGCTCGTGTGGACACCAGCCCCATCTTCAGTCCGACCGGCTATTTCGCCACCACCAGTACGCCCGCAATCACCAATGCCAGCAACCAGGACATTAGTCCCAAAAAATATACCTTCGGCGGCCAGATAGGCTACAACCGTCAATGGAACAATTTTGTGTTTGGTGTGGAAGCTGATTTCAGCACCATGGGCATGGACAGCTCCGTGACCGCAACGCAGACGTATCCCTGCTGCGCGCCCACGGCGTTCACCGTCGTCCAAACCGCCAAGACCAACTGGATGTTCAATATCCGTCCCCGCACCGGCTTTGTGGTCGGCGGCAAGACGCTGTTTTACGGGACGGCGGGTGTGGCTTTCACCGGCGTGCAATACAGCGGGCTGTTTACTGACACGTTTGCAACTGCCCATGAAAATGCAAGTCTGGACCAGAACAAAGCGGGCTGGATCGTTGGTGGCGGTATTGAATACCGCCTGAACCACCACTGGTCAATCAAGGGCGAATACCTCTATGCTGGTTTCAGCCCAGGATCGGTGACCAGCACCAACCTGACAGCCTTTACACCACCCATCGCATTTCCCACCAACGTTTTCACCCACAGCATTGAAGTCAAAGCGCAGCTGCCCCGTGGCGGCGTGAACTTCAGGTTCTAAGCTGAAGGCGGGCGCCAAGCGCCAACCGTGTTGTTGGATGGGCCTTGAACAATGAAGATCAACCAACCTGGGCCGCCCTGCGGGGCGGCCTTTGTTGTTTGTACCGGCGGAATCTGACTGGTCTTGCGGGAAATCCGTTCATCGGCCTTTCGTTCCCTCCTTCCCTAGCGATGGTTGTGCGAAACTCTTAGCCTCAAATACCCATGCTGGAGTCTTTGTTCCAAGACGTGCGCTACGGAGCGCGGCTGCTGGCGAAGAAGCCGGGCTTTACCGCTGTTGCCGTGCTGACGCTGGCGCTGGGCATCGGCGCCAACACCGCGATCTTCTCCATCCTGGACCCGCTGCTGCTGCGCAAATTGCCGGTGCGCGCGCCCGACGAACTGGTGGTGCTCGATGCGGTAGGAGCCATCCACAAACGTGATGCCTGGCCCATCCTGGCGCTGGACCGTTTTCGCGACCTACGGGCCTTTGCCGGCGCGCTGGCGTTCGTGCCCATTGACTTTGACCGCCAGTCCGGCGACGGACGCACTTCCACCGTGCGCGCGGAATTGGTCTCCGGCGATTACTTCAGTCTTCTCGGCGTGCATCCCTACGCCGGACGCCTGCTCGAGCCCGATGACGATCGCGGCGCCTTCGGCAGCCAGGTGGCCGTGCTCAGCTTCAACTACTGGCAGCGCGAATATCATGGCGATCGCGCCATCATCGGCAAAATGGTCCCCGTCCACAACATGACGTATGTCGTCGCCGGCGTGGCGCCGCCGGAATTTTCCGGCATGGTGGTCGGCGAAGCCCCGGACTTCTATCTGCCGCTCAAAGCCGGCCGTCCGTTGCAAAGCTCCACGCCCTATGATCCCGGCGAGTGGGTGACCATCGTTGCCCGGCTGCGCCCCGGCGTTTCCCCGCAACAGGCGCAAGTGGCCATGGAACCCCTGCTGCCGCGCATTGCGGAAGACGCGGGTGTTCCCGAAGTCGAGCGCAAGCAGGCCATGGCCCACGCCGTTATCACGCCTGCGGCGCGCGGGCTCTCGCATCTGCGCGAACGCTTTTCCCTGCCGGCGCGCATCCTGATGGGCGTTGTGGGCCTGGTGTTGCTGATTGCCTGCTGCAACGTGGCCAACCTCTTGCTCGCGCAGGGAACGGAGCGCCGCCGTGAAATCATGGTGCGCACGGCCTTGGGCGCGGCGCGCTGGCGTACCGTCCGCCAGTTGGTCACCGAAAGCATGCTGCTCGCGGCAGCCGGCGCGCTGGCCGGGCTGGTGGTGGGCCGCGTAGCCAGCGGAATGCTGGTGGCGTCGCTGGCCACGGAGCGCTCTCATGCCACGCTCGCCGCCGGCCTGAGCGGCCGCGTCTTTCTCTTCGCCCTAACCATCACCGTGTTTACCGTCCTGATTTGCGGGCTGGTCCCCGCGCTCTCAGCTTCGCGCTTGAACCTGGGGCATGACCTCAAAGCTTCCGGCGCCGGCGGACGCCGCTTTGCTCACACTCGCCTGGCCTCTGCGCTGGTGCTGGGGCAGGTTGCGCTCTCCGTCACGCTTCTCGGCGCCGCGGGACTGTTGCTGCACAGCCTGGTGAATCTGGAAACCTTTGACGCCGGCTTCAACCGCGATCGCGTGGTGGTCCTGGAAATGAACGGCAATGCCCCCGGCGAGACGGCGGAACAGGTCAAGGCTTTCTATGACCGCCTGGTGCGGCGCGCCCAAGAGCTGCCCGGCGTGCAATCCGCCAGCCTCTCCACCTTCACGCCCATCAGCGGCCATGTACTGGGTATCAACTTGAACGTTGACGGCTACGTTCCCCAGCCCGGCGAGCAGACGCACGCGTTTTTTACCGCCGTCCGGCCAAAATATTTCGCGACGCTGGGCATTCCGCTCCTCCGCGGACGCGACTTTTCGGTCCACGACACGCCGGACTCGCCGCCGGTGGCCATCATCAACCAGACCATGGCACGGCATTTCTTCGGCGACCCAACCGTCCCGGAAAACAGCCCGCTCGGCAAGCGCTTCAAGTTTGTGGAAGGCTCGCGTCCGCCGATGGAGATCGTCGGCGTCGTAGGCGATTCCAAGTACAACGATCTTCGCGAAGCCACGCCAGACTTCTTCTATCTGGCTAGTTTGCAGTCGCAACCTCGTTCCACGATTCGCGCCACGTTAAGCGTGCGCGCGGCGGGAAGCGCCCGCGCGGCGGAAAATTCCAGTGCGGCGGGGAACGCGGGTGCTGCACGCAACGTGGGCACGGCGGGGAGTTCGAGCCCGTATGGGAAAGCGCGCGACGCCGGAGCCACTGCCGAGATGCTGGTCCGCCCCTTGCGCGACCTGGTGCGCCAGCTTGATCCCACGGTGAACGTCGCCAGCGTCAGGACGCTACGCCAGCAGGTGGATGAATCTCTGCGCCAGGACCGCCTGATCGCCACGCTGTGCGGGACCTTCAGCCTGCTGGCCCTGGGGCTGACCTGCGTCGGCCTCTTCGGACTGCTTTCCTTCTCCGTGGCCCGCCGCACCAATGAAATCGGCATCCGCATGGCCCTGGGCGCGCGCCGCCTGGACATCATGCGCCTGGTCGTGGGCCACGGCATGCGGCTGGTCTGCGTTGGACTTGCTCTGGGCGTGTTCGGGGCCCTGGCCGCGACTGCCCTGATCAAGAACCTGTTGTTCGGAGTGGGCCGCGCCGACCCCGCAACCTTCCTTGGCATCTGCGCGCTGCTGGCAATCGCGGCCTTAATCGCATGCTACGTCCCCGCCCGCCGCGCAACGTACGTCGATCCGCTGGTGGCGTTGCGGAACGAGTAGGCTTTGGCTTTTTCTTTGTTCCTAGCGCAGCGAGGAATCCCTATGGTTACGAGAATCGTGTGTCACGGCCATTCCTGCCGCGCTTTTCTGACTTGCCATTCCGAAAAAGTGAGGAACCTGCTTTTCCGATCACGGCGATGACGTGCGATGTCGCGCGATCACGGTTATCACCCGGTTGCCGGATCACCCGGCCTTCAATCAGTGTCATCAGCATTCATCAGCGGTAAGATTTTGCTTTTGACATGCCCTACCAAATCGTTGCGAGCCTTGCAACGCCCGTGTGGCACCGGCACTCCTGCCGGTGCGCTTTTCTTAATTCCGGCAATATGCGCAAATATCGAAGGTCCGCAAAATGCTAAACTAATCAGTTTGCCCCCGATATCCCGTTCCTCACATAGGTTTCACTTTTTATGGCACAAACTGATATCGCAATCGTGAGTGGCGCGCGCACGCCCATGGGCCGCTATTGCGGCAAATTGCGCGACTTTACCGCCATGGAACTGGGCGCCTTTGCCGCCCAGGAAGCCATCCGGCGCTCCGGTGTTGACCCCAAGGAATTCGACCACGCCGTCTTCGGCAACGCCCAGCAGACGTCCGGCGACTCGCTCTATGGCGCGCGTCACGTGGCGCTCAAAGCTGGTCTGCCGATTGAAACCCCGGCCCTGACGGTGAACCGCATCTGCGGGTCCGGCATACAGTCGCTGGTCAGCGCGGCGCAGATGATCCAACTGGGCGAAGCCAGCACCGTGCTGGCCGGAGGCATTGAATCCATGTCTCAAGCGCCGCACGTGATTCGCGGCGCGCGCTGGGGCTTTGGCCTGGGCGAAGGCAAAATGGAAGATTCGCTCATGGTGGCCCTGCTGGACACCTACTGCAATCTCTACATGGCCAACACCGCCGAGCTTTACGCCGAGCAGCAGGGCATCACCCGCCAGATGATGGACGAATTCGCCTTGCAGTCGCAGCAGAAAGCTGGCGCAGCGCAACAGGCCTGCCGGCTCGCGGAAGAGATTGCGCCCGTCGCGCTCAAGAACCGCAAAGGCGAGCCCACCGGCGAGATGTTCGAGAAAGACGACCACCTGCGACCTGACACCACCATGGAAAACCTGGCTAAGCTGAAGCCGGCGTTCGGCAAGAATGGCACCGTCACCGCCGGCAACGCCAGCGGCATCGTGGACGGAGGCGCTGCCGTGGTGATGATGCCCCTGGAGGTGGCCCAAAAACGCAACCTCAAGCCCTTGGGGCGCATCGTGAGCTGGGGTATTGCCGCCGTGGACCCCAAGATCATGGGCAGCGGTCCGGTGCCGTCGTCCCGTCTGGCGCTCAAGAAAGCCGGCCTTACGCTCGCCGACATTGACCTGATCGAAGTGAATGAAGCTTTCGCCGGACAATATCTTGCGGTTGAAAAAGAATTAGCTCTCGACCGCAGCAAGGTCAACGTGAACGGCGGGGCCATCGCGCTCGGTCATCCGCTGGGCGCGACCGGCACGCGGCTGGTGATCACTCTGCTGCATGAGCTGCGCCGCCGCAAAGCCAAGTACGGATTGGCGACGGCGTGCATCGGCGGCGGGCAGGGCATTGCGATGATCGTGGAGAATCTCCAGAGGTAAGCTTCACCACAGAGGACACAGAGAAACACAGAGTAAGAACGGCAAACCACAAAGGGCACGAAGGAGCTTTATCCGAAGTCCCGAACCCGCAGGTTTTGCGGGTGAGGGATCCCTATAGCTGCTAAGATCGCGGTGTGTGACTGTCGAACGGAAGATTGCTGCTAGCCATAGGGATCTCTCGCTGCGCTCGAGATTTTAGAAAAAGACCTTCGTGATCCTTCGTGTCCTTTGTGGTTGGGCTCTTGCTCTGTGTGCCTCTGTGCCCTCTGTGGTAAAGATCTTTTGTTAAGTTTTTAAGGAGCAATATGGCAATCAAAAAAGTTGGCGTTCTCGGTTGCGGTCTGATGGGCTCCGGCATTGCCCAGGTCAGCGCGACCGCCGGTTATGACGTGGTTGTTCTCGAGCAAGAGCAGAAGTTCCTCGATAAAGGCTTTGCCGGGATTGAGAAGTCGCTGGCCAAGTTTGCCGAGAAGCCGGACAAGACCGGCGTCACTCCGGAGATGGCGAAGCAGGCCCGCGCGCGCATCACAGGCGCCACCAACCAGGCCGCCCTCGTCGATTGCGACATCATCGTTGAAGCCATCATTGAAAACGTGGAAGAGAAGAAGAAGATGTTCTCCGCGCTGGACGCGATCGTAAATAAAGACGCCATCTTCGCCAGCAACACGTCTTCCATCTGCATCACGGAAGTGGCAGCCGCCACCAAGCGTCCCGACAAATTCGTCGGCCTGCATTTCTTCAACCCCGTCCCGCTGATGAAATTGGTGGAGGTCGTCCGCACCATCGCCACCGCGGATGCGGCCTTTGACGTGGCTTTCGAATTCGGCAAGAGCCTGGGCAAAGTGCCTGTCCGCACCAGCGACAAGACCGGGTTCATCGTGAACCGGCTGCTGGTGCCGTATCTGCTGGACGCCATCCGCGCGTACGAAGAAGGCGTCGGCTCCATCCCTGACATTGACAATGCGATGAAGCTGGGCTGCGGCTACCCCATGGGTCCGTTCACGCTGCTGGATTTCGTCGGCTTGGACACCACCTACTACATCACCCACGTGATGTTTGACGAGTTCCGCGAGCGGCGTTTTGCGTCGCCGCCGCTGCTCAAGCGCCTGGTGATGGCCGGATGGTACGGAAGAAAATCCGGCAAAGGGTTTTATGATTACGCAGACCCAGCGAACCCTGTGCCTAGCCGCCTGTAAATTTGCGGAATCTTTTCTTGGCGTAACACAAAAGAGACATGCGACGTCCTAAGATGGTCATTGCCGTTGCGCTGCTGGAAACTTTGGGCTCCGTTGCCTTGGTTGCCACCGCGATCTTCTTGCTTGTGCTGGCGCACAAGGCGCGGTTAAAGCCGCCGGCGGCGAATCCAGAGCAGGAGGCGCGGGGGTTAGTGGAGGCCGCGGAGATTGTGGCAGGGATGGCCTTGCCCGCGGTCCTATCCTGCTGGGGGCTATGGAAGGGCAGGCGCTGGGGTTGGTGGCTGGCTACCTTCATCAACGCCGTCGGCCTGACAATTTTTCTCTGGGACCCCATCACCAGCCACGCCCGGCCGGACGCTGATGAGTTGACCTTCATCGCGATGTTTGCTGTTTTACTGCTACTGTTGTTCCTGGGGCCGGTACGCCGCTTTTATTTGCGTAAGGACAAGAATCCGCCGGAAGCAGGCTCAGCGTCGTTGACGGCTGAGCCATAGTCCAAAATTCCGGCTCAGATGGTCGGCATATTCTTTCAAGGCACTCGAGGAAAAGGAAGCTTGGCGGGCGCGGCGGAACATCGGGAAAAGGCATTGTGAAACTTATGGAAAACGTCAAACTCGAAAAAAAGAACAACATCGCTTACGTCACCATTGACCGTCCCAAAGTCCTCAACGCGCTCAACATGGCCACCATGGGCGAGCTGCAGGAGGTCTTCAGCGACCTGGCGGCGGATAGAGACATTCGCGTAGTGGTCCTCACCGGCGGAGGCGAGAAATCGTTCGTTGCCGGAGCGGACATCAATGAGCTGCAGAAGAACAATCCCGTTGAAGCCAAAGCCTACACTCATCGCGGACAGGCCGTGCTCGACCTCATCGAGAACCTGGGCAAGCCGGTGATCGCCTGCATCAACGGGTTTGCCCTGGGCGGCGGATGCGAGATCGCCATGGCCTGCACCATGCGCCTGGCCAGCGAAGGCGCCAAGATCGGGCAGCCCGAGGTAAAGCTGGGCATCATTCCCGGCTACGGCGGCACGCAGCGCCTGCCACGGTTGGTGGGCACCGGCCTGGCCATGCAGATTCTGCTGACCGGCGACATGATCACCGCCCAGGAAGCGCACCGCATCGGCTTGGTGAATGAAATTCTGCCGGCGGACAAGTTGATCGCGCGCGCTGAGGAAATTGCGAAGAAGATCATCGCCAACGCGCCGCTGGCCATCCAGTACACCATGGAGGCCGTGAACCAGGGTCTGAACATGACTCTGGAAGGCGGCCTATTCCTGGAAGCCACACTGTTCAGCGTGGCCTGCGCGTCCGACGACAAGACCGAAGGCACCACGGCGTTTCTGGAGAAGCGTCCGGCGAAATTCCTGGGGAAGTAGACCGCGCGTGATCAAAGGCATCACCACAATCCGCAAGGTTGCCGGCGCTAAAGATTTTGCCGCGCTGCGTGAACTCTTTTCCGTCCTCGGCTTCGAACACGGCAAAGGCTGGAAGGACTCGGTCAGCGAAGGCGCGGCGTTTTTGGCGCCCATCGGCAACCTGGAGCTGGTGCACGGCTCAGCGACTCATCACACTGACCTGTGGATCGAAGTTACGGACCTGGATTCGATTCAAGACATACTTGCCAAGAAGAAGATCAAATTCGTCCCCTACGTCTTTGAGACCGACTGGGACGCGCGCGCGTTGATCGCCGAGCCGGTCAAAGGTCTGAAGGTTGCTTTCTGGCAGAGGAACCGCCCCAAGTCCGGCGCCACGGAGGGCGACATGAACGCCCGCGGCATGAAGTTTGCCATCGTCGTCGCGCGCTGGAACTCCTTCATCACCGAGCGCCTGCTGCAAGGCTCGCTGGACGGTCTGCGCCGCAGCGGCTGCCGCGAACAGGACATTACCGTGGTCCGCGTGCCGGGCTCGTTTGAGATACCGTCGCAGGCGCGCACGCTGGCCGAAACCGGAAAGTATGATGCCATCATCACTCTTGGCTGCCTGATTCGCGGCGAGACCACGCACTACGAGCACATTGCCACCGAAGTCACGCGGGGCATTGGGCAGTCCGCGCAAGAAACCGGCGTGCCCCACACCTACGGCGTGCTCACTTGTGAGAACCTGGAGCAAGCGCTGGATCGCGCGGGATTGAAAGCCGGCAACAAAGGTTTTGAGGCGGCGACCTCGGCCATCGAAATGGTCAGCTTGAAGCGCAAGACCGCAGGGCGCGGCAAAGTTTCCGCCGGATCTTCACGATCAGGGAAGAAGATGGTCAGAAAGAAAGCCAAGAGCAAGAAACGATAGTCAAGGAATCGAATTTCAGATCAGTGTTATCTGTGTAAATCAGTGGTAAGCAGTTTTTGAGAACCGAAAGGAAGCAATTGGGCACCCGCCGTAAATCCCGCGAACTTTGCCTGCAGATGCTGTTCCAGTGGGACCTGGGCAAGCAGACGCCGGACCACGTGCGCAAAACGTTTTGGGCCGAGCGCGGCGACCTTGACGACGAGACCCGCGGCTTTGCCGACGACCTCTTTCAACTCGCCGTGGAGCGCCAGGAGGAGATAGACGCGCTGATCCAGAAGCACGCGCAGCATTGGCGGGTGGAGCGCATGGCCACGGTGGACCGCAACGTCCTGCGCACGGGGGTGGCTGAGCTGATCGGGCATCGCACAACGCCGCGGCCGGTGGTGATCAATGAGGCGCTGGAGATCGCCCGCAAGTTCTCCGCGCCGGAGTCGGTACAGTTCATCAACGGCGTGCTGGATTCGGTGGGGAAAGAGCTGGCTACGGCTGCCCCTGCCAAGAAGTGAGCGGCAGCTTACCGAACTCCCGACGCGAAGCTACCTCTGAAGTTCCGAGACGAAGGCGAGGGATCCTTATCCGACTTCGTCTCGGGATTTCAGAAAAAGCCCGCTCGGAATTTCAGAAAGAGCAATGCTAAAATTAGATTTTCCCCACCCCCTGGGAGCCCCGCACAATTTTGAAGAAGCAACGGACCCCTAGCTTGAAGAAGACCTTGAAGAATACTTCGATTACTTACGCTGATAGCGGCGTCAACATTGACCGCGCTGACCGCGCCAAGCAGCGCATCAAGTACCTGGCGCACCGCACCTTCACCCGCGGCGTAGTCAGCGAGATCGGCGGCTTTGGCGGCATGTTCGCCATTGACAAGAAGAAATACCGCGAGCCGGTGCTGGTCTCCAGCGTGGACGGCGTGGGCACCAAGCTGAAGGTCGCCTTCATGATGGACGTGCATCACACCGTGGGCGGCGACCTGGTGAACCACTGCGTGAATGACATTGCCGTGCAAGGCGCCACGCCGCTGTTCTTTATGGACTACCTGGCCACCGGCATGCTGGACCCTAACATCGCGGAAAAAGTTGTGGAAGGAATCGCCGACGCCTGCCGCCACAACGGCTGCGCGCTCATCGGCGGAGAAACCGCGGAGATGCCCGGCTTCTATCCGGCAGGCGAATACGATCTGGCCGGGTTTATCGTGGGCATTGCCGACAAAAGCAAAGTCATCACCGGAGAAAAAGTTGCCGCGGGCGACGTGCTCGTCGGTCTGCCGTCCAACGGCCTGCACACCAACGGCTACTCGCTGGCGCGCAAACTTTTCTTTGAGGTGGCCAAGTACACGCCGGAAACTTACATCAATGACCTGCACGGCAAGGCCGGCGCAGAGTTGCTGAAGACCCACAAGAGCTACTGGCCGGTGTTGAAAAAGCTGATTGCCGCGGACCTGCTCCACGCCTTGGCGCACATCACCGGCGGCGGCATCACCGACAACTTGCCGCGCGTTCTGCCCAAAGGCACGGCCGCTATCGTGCAGATGGGCACCTGGCCCGTTCTGCCGGTGTTCAGCCACATGCAGAAGATCGGCAACGTTCCCCAGGACGACATGATGCGCACCTTCAACATGGGCATCGGTATGGTGCTGGTGGTCCCGGCAAAAAAATTCAAGCGCGTGCAGGCCATGGTTGAGAAGGCCGGGGAGAAGGCCTACCTGATCGGCCGCATCGTCAAAGGCGACCGCAAGGTGCTGTACGCCTGACCGCATGGCCACCCGCAAAAAACTTGGCATTCTGCTCTCCGGACGCGGCTCCAACTTTGAGGCCATTGCTGATTCCGTGAAAGCCGGCCGCCTGCAGGCGGAAATCGCCATTGTGATTTCCAATCGCGCCGATGCGCCGGGACTGGAATCGGCGAGGAAGCGCGGGCTCAACGCCAAGCTGATTCCGTCCAAGGGCCGTGTGCGCGAAGAACATGACGCCGAAGTCGTGGCGGCGCTCAAAGCAGCCCACGTTGATCTGGTCTGCCTGGCCGGCTACATGCGCTTGCTCTCGCCGGAGTTTGTGCGGGCCTTTCCCAACAAGATTCTCAATATTCATCCGTCATTGCTGCCGGCTTTTCCCGGACTCGACGCGCAGAAGCAGGCGCTGGACTACGGCGTGAAGTTTTCCGGATGCACCGTGCATTTTGTAGACGAGCACCTGGATCACGGCGCCATCATTCTGCAAAAGACCGTGCCGGTGCTGGATACCGACGACGAGCACACGCTTTCCGCGCGGATTCTGGAGCAGGAGCACATTGCTTACTCGGAAGCGATTGGGCTGGTGCTTTCCGGCGAGATTGAGATTCGCGACAGAAGAGTGATTCGCAGAAAAAGCTGAGGCCCCGTTACAACTGATGCTCAAGGTCAAACTGCTTTCCCCCAATGCCAAAGCGCCCGCCGTTGCCCATCCGGGGGAAGACTTGGGCTATGACATTTTCTCCGCCGAGACAGTGACGATCGCCGCGCGCGGGCACGCCCTGGTGCCGACGGGCATCGCCATTGAGTGCACTTCGCCGGAAGGCCGTCCCATGGGCGCTTTGCTGCGCGATAAGTCTTCCATGGCCTCGCGACGGCTGGCACTCACCGGAGGCGTGATTGATTCAGGCTATCGCGGCGAAATAAAGGTCCTGATGGAAAACCTGGGCGACCAGCCGGCGGTGATCCACGCCGGAGACAAACTCGCCAACCTGATTCCGTATCCGGTCCTCACCGGCGAAGTGCAAGTGGTGGAAGACCTCAACGAGTCCAGCCGCAAGGCGGGCGGGTTTGGGTCGAGCGGAAGATAGTTGCTCCTGAAGGGCTCCTTCTGAAATCCCGAGCGAAGCTGCTTCTGAAATCCCGAACCGCGCTCTTTGCGGTGAGGGATCCCTATGATTTCCCAATTCAGCGTGGCGTACGCCTCAAAATTCCCCCAGTGGAGCCCTCTCATCGCGTAATGTTCGTAGACCCCAATCCGACGTGCCCCCTAGGCAGCTTAGAGGGGTGTAGGGATCCCTCGCTGCGCTCGGGACTTCAGAAAAAGCCGTACTTCGCGACTTCAGAATACCGGTCCATCACTTTGCGCGTTTCAGAAGGCACTTCTCTATAATCATCACCGATGGCAAATTTCCCTCCTGTTGACGAACAACTGGCGTACATCAAAAAGGGCGCGGCGGAGATCATCCACGAGCGCGAACTGCGTGAGCGGCTGGAGCAATCGCTCAAGACCGGCAAGCCCCTGCGGGTGAAGGCCGGGTTTGATCCAACAGCGCCCGACCTGCACGTGGGCCACACCGTGCTCATCCGCAAGCTGAAACATTTTCAGGACCTGGGCCACACCGTGATTTTCCTGATCGGCGACTTCACCGGGATGATCGGCGACCCCACCGGCCGCTCGGCCACGCGCCCGCCGCTGACCCGCGCCGACGTGGACCGCAACGCCGAGACCTACAAGGCCCAGGTCTTCAAGATTCTGGACCGCGAGAAAACGGTCATTGACTTCAACTCGCGCTGGTTTTCCAAGATGGCGGTGGAAGACTTTGTTCGCCTGTGCGCCAAGGTCACTTTGTCGCAGATGCTGGAGCGCGACTACTTTCATAAGCGCTTCCAGGAAGAAAAGCCCATCCACCTGCATGAGATGCTCTATCCCATCTGCCAGGGCTATGACTCTGTGGCTCTGGAAGCCGACGTGGAGCTGGGCGGCACCGACCAGAAATTCAATCTCCAGATGGGCCGCGACCTGCAGCGCGCTTACGGCCAGCCCTCGCAGATCGTGCTGACCATGCCGATCCTGGAAGGCACGGACGGCGTGCAGAAGATGTCCAAGAGCTACGGGAACTACATCGGCATCAGCGAACCTCCTCAGGAGATTTACGGAAAGGTGATGTCCATCTCCGACGAGCTGATGTGGCGGTATTACGAGTTGCTGACGGATGTGTCGCTGGAGGAGATCGCCCGCAAAAAGCAACAAGAGCATCCAATGGAGGCGAAGAAGGAGCTGGCGCGAAGGATTGTCCAGGACTTTCACGGAGAGCAGGATGCCAAGGACGCAGGAGAGAACTGGGCTAAACAGTTTCAGAAGGATGAAGTGCCGGAGGACATCGAGGTTTCGAGGATACCCTATTTGCAAGTTTACGTGAAAGAGACAGAAGCGCTCGCGGGGCCGACGCTCCCTTATTACCCTTTGTTCGATTTCAAAGAAGTAGTAGCAGGGAGTTTTATTCCATTGCTTCGGCTCGATAAGATCATTTCAGCTGTAAGTTTGAGCAGCTCGAATTCCGAAGCAGCTCGAAAATTGAAGGAGAGGGCGGTTCGAATTGATGGAAACGTAGTCGTTGTGAATCAAATTGCCACTCCGGTGCCAAGCAAAGAGTTTGCACTGAACGTCGGAAGGCATTGGCGAAAAGTTCAAATCATAAAGTAGTGTGGAGCGCAGGCGCCCTCGCCTGCGTCTTCGCCCCTTGCGACACAGCCGGGGGCGGCTGCGGTCCACGGGTGTGCAAAGGTACCAAATTCAGTTGCACCACCAAGGTGTCCGTCTATGAGCACTTATTATCGGAGAAACCTTCCACACATCGAAAGAGACGGAGCAGCCTACTATGTAAGCTTCAGTACCCGCAGAGAGTTTGTCCTTCCGGAAGAAGCCAGAACCCTGATCTTCGACCATTGTCTTTTTGAAAACGGACGCAAGGTTCACATGCACGCCTTTGTCGTCATGCCAGACCATGTGCACATGCTTTTTACTCCGTTGGAAAATGACCGGGGCGAACCTTTCTCAATTGCTGAAATCATGAATGGGATCAAAGGGGCCTCCAGTCACAGTGTGAATAAACTTCTTGGTCGAAAAGGAGCCCTTTGGGAGCCGGAATCATTCGACCGCATTCCACGATCTGATGGAGATTTTGAATACCGCGTGTTGTACATCGTGCAAAACCCTATTGCTGCGGGTTTGGCGAAGGGACCTGACGATTATCGTTGGGCCTGGCGAGAATCAGCGCAGCCGGGGGCGGCTGCGGTCCACACATCCAAATGACTCCTCACGCATCGTACCCCCGGGCATCTCATCCATACCGCTGGCTCTGGCTGCAACCGGCACAGGCAAGAGTGCCTGTGCCACACGGGTCTAGATGACTGTCGCCGCGTTGTTTCACCCAAGCATTTCGCCCATGGCAGCGAAGTCTTTTCAAATTTTCTCTCCCCACATTGAGATTGTTGCCGATTTGGAACATGCGGACGCCAACATCTCCGCCGCTCTCATCTTCGGTGGCGACGGCACCGTCCATCGCCACCTGCCGCAGCTTCATCAACGCAAGATTCCCGCTCTGATCGTGCCCAAAGGAAGTGGCAATGACTTTGCCAAGTCATTGGGCATAACGAACCAGAGAATTGCGCTCAAAGCATGGAAACATTTCTGTTCCACCGGTGACAACGTCCGGGACATTGATCTTGGCGTCATCCGTAAAGACAGCAAAGAAATCCTGTTCTGCTGCGTTGCGGGCATTGGCCTGGACGCCGAAGCCAACCGCATTGCCAACGCCATGCCGCAATGGTTGAAAGGATCTGCCGGATACGTCCTGGCTGCGTTGCGGGCCATGATGCGGTTTCAGCCCGTGGAGTTCGGAGTGCAAACGGATAGTGGCCACCCGACAGCCCGGCAGATCGCCAAACCGGGCATGTTCCTCGCCGTCGGCAATGCCGGACGCTATGGCCGCGGAGCCAAAGTCGCTCCCAGCGCCCAGCTAGACGACGGGCTGCTCGATATTTGTTTCGTCGGCAAAATGACTAAGTTGAAGACACTGGTTTGCTTCCCAACAATCTTCCTTGGCCAGCACCTAAGGCTCAGAGAGGTGGAATATTTTCAGGCAAGAACGATGCGGATTGAGACTGGGCGTCCGCTGGAGCTTTATGCTGACGGCGAGCCTGTCTGCCAGACGCCAGTAGAAATCAGCTTGCTGCCACGGGCGCTGAAGGTGATTGTTCCGGCGTGAAAACGTTGCCCGTATGGCACTGGCCGCGCGCGGAAGGTCGCTAAGCGTCAAACGTAGCTTCCCCAGCCAGCTTGCGGTGGAGGCGTCAAATCGTTGAGAATTAAGCTTCTACGGCAAAAACCAATCTTGACGTTACAACCTATTTAGGGTGGAATAAGGCCTATGACCAAAGCCGACTTGATCGAAGAAGTCTCACGCTTGGCGGAACTTACCCGCAAAGACAGCGAGATCATTGTGGAAACCATTTTTGATAGCGTCGTCCGCTCCCTGCGGTCGGGTGACAAAATTGAGATCCGCGGCTTTGGCAGTTTCCGCACGCGGCAGCGCAAGCCGCGCGTGGGGCGCAATCCCAAGACCGGCGCGCGCGTGGACGTGCCGGCCAAGAAGATCCCCTTCTTCAAGCCCAGCAAAGAACTCAAAGACGTGATCAATCAAGACAACAAGCCGGCGGCTGCAAGCGCACCCGCTGCAACTCCCGCGGACAAACCCTAAGCATCTCTGCGGCTAAGGCTTGATACCAATCACCGCCATCATGCGGCCGGTGCGGCCTTTTTCTGCGCGATGAGAAAAGAACCGCTGGCGATCGCAAGCCGTGCAATCGGTCATGGCGGTTATCTGCTTCTTCGGGACCCCGGCGTCCAAGAGCTGGCGACGATTGGCCTCGCGCAGGTCCAGATGGAGTTTGAGGCAGAGGTCGCCATGGCCGGGCGCGCGCTGGTTCATGAACAGCATCGGATATTTTTCCCGGACGGGATCCGAGTCCTTTACTTCGTGAAAAAGCTCATTGATGTAAGGAAATTGCGATTCGAACTTCCCGCGCAGCTCGTCGCCCACTTCATAACAGCACTTCTGGATTCCCGGGCCGATGGCGGCGAAGATGTCCTGCGGGCGTGATCCGAACTCGCGGCGCATGGCGCCGACGCCTTTCTCCACGATGCGCTGGCACGTGCCTCGCCATCCGGCGTGAAACGCGCCCACCGCGCGCTTCTTGGTGTCCACCAGCAGCACGGGGAAGCAATCCGCCGTGAGGATGCCCAGAGCGACGCCTGGCAACTGAGTGATCATGCCATCGCCTGTCAGGGGGCCGGGCTCGGGCGAGCTGATCACATGAATATGGTCAGAGTGAATCTGGCGGAGCGTCACCAGGGGCCAGGGGGACGTCCGCTGGGCAGCTCCGAGCGCCAGCAAGAGCCGGCGGCGATTCTCTTCCACGCTCTTGCGGGCGTCATCCTTGGTGAAGCCCAGGTTGAGGCTGCGGCCCCCGTAAACCGTAGACGACCCGCCGGGCCGTGTGCTGAAGCCGTGCACCAGCCAGGAAAATTGCGTCAAGTCCGGAGCGGTGAGCGGCTGTGGTTTACTCTGTTGGATAGCGCGTTTGCGCACCGGTTGCTTGGTTGCGATGCCCACAAGGTTATTCTAAAGGAGCGCCGCCGTCCGGGCGGCGATAACAAGACGCGCGGCGCCAGCATCCAACTAAGGAGGCCAGAAACGGGACGGGCCAGAAACGATGCGGTAAGGCGGCCATGAAAGACAAGCCTGGATTTCGGATTGCGACCTACAACACCCACAAGTGCCGTGGCATGGACGGCCGCATCCGGCCGCACCGCGTCGCGCAGGTGCTGTGTGAGCTTGAAGCCGACGTAATTGCGCTGCAGGAAGTGGTGAGCCTGAGCGCCGGACGCAAGGAACAAAACCAGGCGCAGTTCTTGGCGGACGCGCTGGGGTTTGAATATCGCATCGGCGAGACGCGTAAATTGCGCGGCGCCAGTTACGGCAACGTGCTGATCAGCCGTTACCCGGTGAAGGAAGTGGAGGTTTATGACCTGACGGCTTCTCGCCGTGAAGAGCGCGGCTGCATGCGTTGCGATGTTGAAGTGGCGCCTGGGAAAATCGTCCACGTTTTTAACGTCCACCTGGGGACCGGTTACATGGAGCGTCGCAAGCAAGCGCACATGCTGCTGAGCCGCGCCGTCCTGCTGTCACCGCGCCTGAAGCACCCGCGGCTGGTGCTGGGCGACTTCAACGAGTGGACCCGCGGGCTGGTTTCGCGCATGTTGCAGCATTCTTTTGAGAGCGTGGACATTCAGCTCCATCTCAACCGCCGCCGCACCTATCCCGGGGTCCTGCCGCTGATGCACCTGGACCATATGTATTTTGACCGCTCTCTGGCCCTGGAGGAATTTGTGCTGCATCGCAGCCGCATGGCGCTGATGGCCTCTGACCATTTGCCGCTGCTGGCTGAATTCCGCTTGGCCGGCAAGCAGCGTTCGTCCGCGGGACATTGATTCGGCAACGAATCGTCAACTTGTAGGAGACTCGTCTTGAGCAAGGTGCTGGCCTACTGCGGTTATTTACACCGGCCGAAGATTTCGCTTCCGGCGAAAGGAGTCGCCGGCGCGGGCGTCCAGGAGATGGCACAAGACAACCTGCGCGTGCTCTGCTCCGCGGTGAAGTGGCCGCTTGATGCGCCGGCCATGCAGCGGCACGCGATTGAGTTTCACGATGTGGTCAATTCCTTGTTTCGGCAGACTTCCGTCGCGCCGTTCGATTTGCTTACGGTTTTTGCCAGCCACGAATCTCTGGCCGAGTTTGTCGCCCAGAACCGGGAAGCCATGGTCGCCGACCTGGACCGCCTGAGCGGTTGCGTCCAGATGGAGTGCGTGGTGTACGCGATCGGGAGCAGGCACGAAGAGTCGGTTGGGGCAGTCCGGGGACATCCGGCGCCCAGCGCGGAAGCTCTGAACCAAGTGGCCAGGCACGTGCAGCAAGTACGCGATGCTGTTCAGGCTTTCAGCTGCGAGATCCGGGTGCGCGAGGTGAAAAACGGCAGCCGGATCTTCGCTTTGGCGCAACGCGGGGAAGAAATGCGCTTTCATGAAGCCCTGGAGCGACTGCCGGTGACCGCGCCGGTCCTGATGCGCATTAAGGGGCCGCGACCAGCCACAGAGTTCCTGAGCGTCCGCCTGCAAGCGCCTCGTCCGGAGGGGCAGCCGTAACCCTGGCGAGCGGGCCAACCTAAACAGGCGAGGGTACATCACACCCCTGGGATGAGTTGATCCAAGTGGACGGAAAGGGTGAACCAAGTGTTGCAATCTCTTGCGCTTGCAAGGGTTGACAGCCTGCGGCTGCGGTGGGTACGATTCACCAAGATCGTGCGGATCGGCGCCGTCCTTCGGGCGGTCTTTCTCTGTACTTTTCCTTGAGATGCGTTTTGTGCAACTGTCCATCTGTGTGTATGGAGTTCCTTACAGCCGTGCGGACGGCTTAACGGCGCCTGGCAAGGGCTGGGAGATCTTTGCGGCCGCAAAAGAGATAAGGCCGAATCTGACGGATTTGCACCAGGGTCCATATGATTCCGCATGAGGTACCTTGGCGGAACGGAAAATAAAATTGCGGAAAGAGCCATCGCGCGGCGAAGGACGCAAAGTACTGAGCCTTCCGCGCCGCGCCGATGATCCCGGTAATTCTTGGGGGAGCAACTTGGCTACGGCCGAATTGCGATTCCAGCCCGAAGGCGTTGGCGGACGGCGTGTCAAAAAACCGCGCCGTCCGGCTGCAATGCGTCTGCTTGACGCCGAGAGTAGCGACGAAATCTTCTCCCTTCTGCTGGAAGAGATCATCGCCCTGGGTTATCCGCGGGCCATGGTGCTGGAAGCCGATTTTCGCAGCGGATCGGTCTTGCCTTGCGCCACGCTGAAGTGGCCCCAGGCGCAAGCGGACAAACTGGGCGCCACGTTGTCCGCGGAATCGCATCCGGTGATACGAGTTCTCCACGCCGCGCGGCCGGCCGTCCTTACCCGGACTACTCTGCACAGCCGTCCTATCTATCTCCATCCCATTCTTTACAGCCAGAACAATGTTTGCTGGGAAGCAGGACGCGTCAGCACGGCGGGCTGCCTGGCGGTGCGCAACTCCAGGCGTGAAGCTCCTATCCGGAGCGAGAGCCAGGTCTGCACCAACTGCCAGATCCACGGCTATGCCGCAGAAGTGGTAGTCGAACTTCCCCGGCGCAACACGGAAGCCGGTCTGGCTGAGCTGGGCGAACTGATCGAGCTGGCCAACATGTGTCTCTCCCGGCTGCACCGCGCGCAGCACCGGTACGGCCGCGTGCGCGAAATGGAAATCACCATTGCGCAGCTGACCACGGTGATGCAGAGCATGACTGACCCCGTGATCCTGACGGACACCGAGCATCACGTGATCATGCAAAGCAAGGCTGCCGAGCGTTTCTTCCAAGCGCCGCCCGGCGCCGGCGAACGCGAGCTGCAAGCGGTGGCCGGCAACCGCAGTCTGTTTTCATCCACGCTTTCCTCCATGCTGGTTTCCGGAATTGAGCCCCACCAGGACTTGGCCCTGGTGGACGCCGCAAAGAACGCAGAAGTCCTGTTTGAAGCCGTGGCGGCCCCCACTTACGGGCCTGACGGCGTCCACGTGGGCGCGGTCACCGTAATGCGTGACGTGACCGAACTGCGCCGTGCCGGCCAGGAACTGCGCACCAATTACGACCGGCTGCGCACGGCGGAAGAAGTTGTCCGCCAGGACCGCGACCGCCTCAACCTCATCATCGAAAACGTGGGCGACCCCATTGTGGTCTGCGACCGCCAGGCCAGCATCGTCCTCATGGATACCTTGGCGCAAGAGCTCTTCGGCGCTCCGGCGTCCCTTGAAAGCGCCCGCGGTCCGATGCAGAGCAACAACCTGGAGAAGTTTGTGGCTTACGCCAGCGCTTTTACTGCTTCCACCGCCGACCGGGAAACCGCTCCGCTGCAGCTCTACAATCCCGCGCTGCACCAGGAAATTGAATATGACGCGCGCTCCGGAAAAATCTTCAACGAGCGCGGCCAGGTGGCTTACACCGTGACCGTTCTGCGCGATCTCACGGCGCTGCGCCGCGTGGAACAGCTCAAAGTGGAACGGCGCATCCTGGAAATTGAGAAGTTCGCGGCCACCGGCCGCCTGGCCGCCACCATTGCCCATGAAGTCAACAACCCCATGGAGGCCATCAAGAACTCAATTTACCTGCTGGAGGAAATGATCCCGGAGAGCGCCCTTCCGATTTACGAAATTCTCAAGTCGGAAACCGAACGGGTGGCGCGCATCGTCCGCCAGATGCTGGGCCTCTACCGCAGCAACGAACCGGTCAAGCCGGTCAACGTTAACACCATCATTGAAGATTCGCTGCTGCTGCTGAACCGCCAGTTGCAGCGGGCTAACGTGGATGTCCAAACCGAATTGGGCGAACTGCCGGACGTGGTCATCGCCGCCGACCAGATCCGCCAGGTGCTCTCCAACCTCATCATCAACGCCCGCGATTCCATGCCCAAGGGCGGCAAGTTGATTATCCGCACCCGCCACGTGCAGGGCCGCGACGAACTGCGCAGCTGGGTGCGCATCCTGATCGCCGACACCGGCACCGGCATACCGCGCGACTTGCAGCGCGCCATCTTTGAACCCTTCGTCACCACCAAAGGGGAGAAAGGCACCGGCCTTGGCCTGTGGATCGTCAAAGGGATCATCCAGAACCACGCCGGCCATCTTTCCGTCAGAAGCGTCATGGGAAAAGGGACCGCCTTCAAAATAGACTTGCCCGTTGTCCGACTCTAACGAAGCTCGACTGTAACAAAGACCCGACTGTAATGAAGCCCGTCTGTAATGAAGCCCGTTTGTAATGAAGCCCGTTTGCAAAAAAGCCCGCCTGTAATAGCGCCAGCCAGCGTCCCCCTCTTGTGAACCTCTGACCATGAATGCGAGACTAATAGTCGCCGCTGGAACGCCAGACTTGGCAACGCCCGCTTGTGACTGACGGCCGCAAATACCGCATCCTGGTGGTAGACGACGAAGCCTCCGTGCTCCTCACCTACCGCCTCATCCTGGAGCACCAGGGTTATGACGTGGTGGCCTGCGGCACCTCGCGCGAAGCCATCTTTCTTCTGCAATACCAGCGCTTTGACACCGTGCTGTGCGACTACTCCCTGGAGGAGCAGCACACTGGTTTTGAGGTCATCGCCGTGGCCCGCAGGTATGATCCCGCCATCCCCGCCGCGCTGCTCACCGGCTACGCCACCAAGGAAACCGCCGACGAAGCCGCCAGCCGGAACATCGGCATCATGATCAAGCCCACCGTGACGGAAGAATTCCTGGCGACCACGCTGAGCATGCTGCGGCGCAGCGGACAGGGGAAGTAGCCCTCCCCCTCCCTATTCATCCCAATGTCTAAAGGACTTACGCAATGTGTCCCAAATTGGCGTGGGTTTGAGAAAGACAAAGATTACTGCCTTTCAATCGTCAATTTTGGCAATTTCGGGACCCCCGGCGCGCGCTTCGCGTGACGGGGTGGCTTCCGGCAATGTTGGCAATCTTGGGCGGCCGCTCCCCGGTACCTCCAACTAGGATTCCAAAGGGTTTGTTGAGTCTCATCCCAATGCATCCCAATTTGGCGTGGGTTTCCGATGTTTGCTTATCTTTTCAAAGAACGGAGACTCCGCCATCTGAGCGGGACAAGCTTCTTGCTCGCAGCCTGAACTTGGCCGTCAGCGATCAGCTTAACGCTTTTCCTTCGCCATCTCCAGCGCGAAAAGGTTCATCGCCGCGCACGCGTGTCAAGTGTCCTTTAGGCTGATCCCGTTGGGATGCCTTTCTCCTGGCCCCGCCAGAAAAAAGCCCGGCGCGTGGAGCGCCGGGCCATGGTTAGAGTTGGGTTTTGGTTTAGAAGGTGAACCGGGCTCCAAATTCACCCGTGAAGGAACGGGCCGCCACGGTGCTCGTCGGGTTGATGAACCCGATTGCTTTGCCAAAGGTGGCGCTCTCAACCACGTTGTCGAAGTTGTTGCCGTAGTTGGCGTGGTTGAACAGATTGAACGCCTGGAAAGCGAGTTGCAGGTTGCGGTGTTCGCCCAGTTTCAGGTTCTTGGCCAAGCGGGTGTCCACGTTGAAGTAGGCGTCGCCGCGCTTGTTGAATATGGGATTCAGGCCGCAAGACCTATCGTAGTAACCCTGCAGTGTGCAGCCGGGGGCCAGAAGCGCGCCCGCCGCGCTGCCGCCACCCATGCCCAACTGGTTGGATCCCGAGATCTCGTTGTACGGTCTGGCTGAACCGATCTGAACAATGGGAGCAAATTCCATGCCCCAAGGCATTCTCCAGATACCGCTGGCCGTGATGTGGTGCCGTTCGTCGTTGAAGGCCGGACCGAAATCTTCCGGAGCGAACGGGCGATTGGGATCGCGCGGGTAGTAACGGAACGAACCGCCGTCCTCGTCATATCCCACCGCGCGGGCCAGAGTGTAATTGATTGCGAGATCAACCTTGTGGAAGGCACGCTGGCGATAGCTGAAGTTCAAGCCATCGTAGCGCGACCGGCCAATGGACATCTCGTCGCGAACGCTGCCCAGCCTGGTCTGGCCGGCTGCGGCGAACGCCGCATCCAGAGGACGGATCAGGCCCAGGGACACGTTGGCAGGATTGATCGGGACCTTGGCGTCCACGTTGATGGTTTTGTTCTCATGCAAGCTGAGTACGTGTACGTATTCCACTTCGAACACGGACTTGGGTGAGATTGACCAGGAGTATCCACCATTGAATTCTTCGGTGACTGGGCTGCGGTAATTCGGGTCCATGAGCCGGCCTACGGACAGATCGGTCAGGTTATGCGATGGCGGGGCGATTGTGGGCAGCGGATCCACGCCAAAACGCCACGCGTTCAACGGAATGGCGGTGCCGGGTACCAGATCGGTTCCGCCCAGGGAAAACAGCGTCTGGAAGATGGTGTTGTTGGCCTGTTGTTGCATGAACAGTGGAATGTTCTGGAAGGTGTTGCCGTAATAGAGGCCGAAGCCGCCACGGATGAGGTGGTTGCCGTTGCCTTTCAGGTCATAGGCAAAACCAACGCGCGGGCTGAAGTCCTTGGTGTCGTCAGAGGCCGTCTTGGCAGTGAGCCTCGCCGCCAGGGCGTTGATCGGCGCCAGGGCCAGCAACTCCTGGTAGGTGCGGCTGTTGGTTACATTCACGCCGGCTATCATGTTGAAGTCCCGGTCATACCGGAGACCAAGGTTCACCGTCAGCCGCTTCATCAGCTTCCAGTCGTCCTGGAAGTAGATGCCAAACTGCTTGGTGCCGCCTGGGATGATGAAAGAAGGATCGCCGTTGGCGATGGTCATCCCGGTAACAAGGCCGGGTGTGGCAAAGCCAGCGGGGAAAGCGGTCGCTCCGCAACCCGCCGTGGCAGCGTCGGGCGCCACGCCCAGGATGCAGCTCGGGTTCCTTCTGAAGTCAATCTCCAGCGTCGGGCTGAATTCAAAGAATCCGCCCATCTTCGGGTTCCAGATGTAGTCAAATCCGGTCTTGAAGGTGTGGCGGCCTACGTTTTTCGTCACGTCGTCCTTAAACTGGAACTTGGTCTGGAACGACTGTTGCGGAATGTTGGTGTTGGTGCCGAACTGCGCGTCAGGGAACGTGACGAGAGGCGCGCGGGTCGTGCTGTCAATCAGGTTGTTCCAGTACGAGAAGCCGAGGGTAAGCTGGTTGACCAGCGTTGGAGAAAGCGAGGAAGCCAGGCTCAAGTTCGCTAGTTGCATGTGATTGACGGTGAAATTGCCTTCCGTCAAGTCAAATGTGCCGTTGCTCTGGTCGTTCAGGCTGTTGTTGGCCTGCGTGGAAACCGACAGGTAAGCGCTGTGCTTGCTGTTGATGGTGTAGTCCAGCTTGCCATTCAGACGGTTCTCAAAGAACGGCGTCGGGACGACCGCTGCCGGCTGCGCTCCTAGTCCCGTCACCAGGTTGAGTTGGGTGAGGGCCGTCGGCGTCTCAGAGAGGGAAGTATGTTCGCGCTGGCGCTCAAAGGCAAAAAAGACGAATAGCTTATCTTTCTTCAACGGTCCGCCCACCGATCCACCAAACCACTGGCGTGAATACGGCGGGTTCGCGGAAACTGTGGTGTTGTTCGCCGGGTCGGGAAGCTTTTGGTCTGCATTCAGCCCCTGGGCGCGGAAGAATCCGAATACAGAACCATGGAAGGCGTTCGATCCGGACTTGGTGATCACGTTGATGGCTGCGCCTTCGGAGCGGCCATTGACCGCCGAGAAACGCTGCGTGGAGATCTGGAATTCCTGCACGGCTTCCGCGGGAAGCTGCATCACAGGTCCGCCCACCGTGTTGTCTTTGTTGTCAATGCCATTGACGGTGACGTTCACATTGCGTCCGCCCTGGCCGTTCACTGACAGGATCGAGTAGCGGTTCTTGGTCGGATCGTAGGAATCCGCTGCCTTCACTCCGGGCGAGAGATACGCCAGGTCGGCGATATCGCGGCCGATCAGCGGCAGTTCGGTCACCTGCTCCGGCGTGATGTTGGTGCTGACGTCAGTCTTCGTCTGGTCCACCAGCGGAGCGGTCGCGGTTACTTCCACGGTCTCACTGGCTCCGCCAGGAACCAGCGTGAAGTTCTGGGTGGCTGTTCTGCCGACCAGGACTTCCACGTCTTTGGCTTCCGCCGCGGAGAATCCGGCTGCTTTGACCTTGATGGTGTAGATGCCGGCCGGCAACACATCAAACCGGTATTCGCCGATGTCATTCACCTTGGTGGTGCGCACCGCGCCGGTTTCTTTGTTGGTCAGTGTGACCTCAGCTTTCGTCACGACCGCCTGTGTTTTGTCCGTAACTGTGCCTTGCAGGCTGGCGGTTGCCGTGGCCTGGCCCCACATACTGGCACAACTCAGAATCAACAGACAGCCAATGGCCGCCAGCGTTAACCACCGCTGCGTGCGTTTGCTCTCTTCTCTCCTCATGGTCCCTCCTTAAAGAATGTGTGCTGAATTGACACGTATAGCGTGCATGCTGCTCACGTGCTTTTTTCGTAACCTGAGAATTTGGGCTTCGTGCAAAATCTGGACGATTTAAGCTCAAATATTCAGAAGGTTGCTTCTGAAAAGAGTCAGGAGGATGGACAGGTGAACTGGAGCGTCAGCCAGCCCTTGTAGCAGTATCCCCAACTCAATAACTAAACATCCCGGAACAGCCGGTTACCGTCTTGGCTGTTCTGTGGTGTTGGCGGCAAAATTCTACAATATGGCTTGCTTTAGTCAAAGGGTTTGTTGCGGATTCCGAAATCGCTTAAGTTTACCGTTGCCATTTGGTAGATATCATGTTCATTGCGCTCAAAACCAAGCAATTTGCTTGATATTATTAATGTCATTTTTGAATCGTTTTTCGCGATAGGGCATGGCTCCCCGGCGACTCAATCAAGCCGTGCGGGACGCGAAAGCCAGTCAATAGACGATTCAATACCATTCATCTCTGGCCGCGGATCCAATGCCGGTGGTCGCCGGCAGCGCTACTCGAAAACTAGCCTCACACAGGTTATTATTTCCTTACATGTCTAACAGCATTCCCAGCCCGGACAAGCACGGTTCGCAGAGCCTCGCTTCGCAGAACCATGATTCTCAAGAGCATGGTTCTCAAGAGCATGGTTCGCACACCCACGGGTTTCAAACCCACGCCTTTCAAACCGACGACCCGCGGCTTGCCCCCATCGCCGAGAAAGTTCTTGCTCGCCAGCGCCTGAGTCTTGACGACGCCGTCACGCTCTACCGCTCGGCTGACATACTGGCCATCGGCTGGCTGGCCAACCACGTGCGCGAACGCATGCACGGCAACGTGACGTATTTCAACGTCAACCGCCACATCAACCCGACCAACGTTTGTGTTGCTGCCTGCCGGCTCTGCGCCTTCGGCCGCAAAAAAGACGCGCCTGGCGCGTACACCATGGCGCTGGAAGAGGCTTATGAGACGGCTGCGTCCGGCTATTCGGAAGCGGTGACCGAGTTCCACATTGTCGGCGGGCTGCATCCTGATTTGCCGTTCCAGTATTACCTGGACTTGATCTCCGGCTTGAAAGCCCGCTTCCCCCAGGTGCATTTGAAGGCCCTCACCATGGTGGAGATTGCGTTTCTGGCCAAGCGCGCCAAGCTTTCGATTGAAGAGACTTTGCTGCAGCTCAAAGCCGCGGGCCTTGATTCACTGCCCGGCGGCGGAGCGGAAATTTTTAACGAGCGCGTGCGCCGCGTGATCTGCGACCACAAGATTGATGGCGACCAATGGCTGGACACCGCGCGTACCGCGCACCGGGTCGGTTTGAAATCCAACGCCACCATGCTTTACGGCCACATCGAAAATGGCGAAGACCGCGCAGACCATTTAGTCCGCCTGCGCACGTTGCAGGACGAAACCCACGGCTTCCAGACGTTCATCCCGCTGGCCTTCCATCCGGCGAACACGCCGCTGCAGCACCTGTTCACCACCACCGGTTTTATGGACCTGAAGCAGATCGCCATCAGCCGCCTGGTGCTGGACAACTTCCCGCACATCAAAGCCTACTGGCAGATGCTGGGCCCCAAGATCGCGCAAATCTCCTTGCGCTTTGGTGCCGACGACATTGACGGTACGGTGATCGAAGAAAAGATTTACCACGACGCCGGCGCCACCACGCCCCAGGGCATGGTTCGCAGCGATTTGGAACGCCTTATCCGCGAAGCCGGCCGCGAACCGGTGGAGCGCGATACCATGTACCGTCCGGTGACCAGGACGGAGACGTCATTCACTATTTCTGTCTAAGTGTGCCGAGACTCGGCGCAAGCTTTTTTCTGAAATCCCGAGCGGCAGCGAGGGATCCCTATCACTACGTAGCTCGTGTGGCACAGCCGCCCTCGGCTGTGTGAGAAGAATCGTGTGGCACAGGCACTCTTGCCTGTGCGCTTTACTAAAGTGTCTTGATCCGCGCACATCCGCGCAAATCCGCGGTAAAGTATTACTTGCCAAAAACGCGAACAAAGATCTTGTCCACATTCCTCAACTGCCGTTGAATGCTGAACGCCTGCTCGATCTGCTTCGCGGGCACGCGGCCGCTGATCTCCGGATCGTCCATCACCAGCTTGTGGAAGCTCAGGTCGTCTTTCCACGCCCGCATGGCATGCTTCTGCACCAGGCGATACGCATCTTCGCGTGACATGCCGTGCTCCGCCAGGTCGAGCAAAAGTTGGCCGCTGAACACCAGCCCGCCGGTGTCTTCCAGGTTCTTCAACATGCGGCTGGGATAGACCATGAGCGTGTCAATCAGGTGCGTGGTCTTCACCAGCAGGTAGTCCACCAGCGTGGTGGAATCCGGGAGAATCACGCGCTCCACCGACGAATGTGAAATATCGCGCTCATGCCACAGCGCCACATTTTCGAACGCCGCCTGCGCGTTGGCCCGCACCACGCGCGCCAGCCCGCAAATCTGTTCGCAGGTAATGGGGTTGCGCTTGTGCGGCATGGCGGAAGAGCCTTTTTGTTTTTCGCTGAAATACTCTTCGGCCTCGCGGACTTCTGTGCGCTGCAGGTGGCGGATCTCCGTGGCGATTTTGTCCAGCGTAGCGGCGATCACCGCCAGCGTGGCTACGTAGTAGGCGTGGCGGTCGCGCTGGATCACCTGCGACGAAATGGGCGCCGCCGCAAGCCCCAGCCGATGGCAGATTTGTTCTTCGAATTCCGGCTCCAGGTGGGCGAACGTCCCCACGGCTCCTGATAATTTGCCGACGCGCATTTCTTCCGCGGCGCGCTCAAAGCGCGCGATATTGCGCGCCACTTCGGCGTACCAGTTGGCCAGCTTCAGCCCGAAGGTGGTCGGCTCGGCATGGACGCCGTGTGTCCGGCCGACGGTGGGGGTGTGCTTGAACTCATGGGCGCGGCGGTGCAGGACCTGCTTCAGCGCCTCCAGGTCCTGGCGAATCACCGCGGAGGCTTCTTTGATCTGCAGCGCCTGCGCCGTGTCCACCACGTCATTGGACGTGAGGCCGTAGTGCAGCCAGCGCGCTTCCGGGCCCACTTTCTCCGCGACCGCGGTGGTGAAGGCGATCACGTCATGCCGGGTTTCAGTTTCAATCTCGTGGATCCGCTTCAGGTCGAAGTCGCCGCGCTGGGAGATAGCCTGGGCGGCTTCCGCGGGGACAATCCCGGCTTCGGCCAGGGTCAGGCTGGCGGCCACTTCCACCTGCAGCCAGCACCTGAACTTGTTTTCGTCACTCCAGATTCGGCCCAATTCCGGGCGCGTGTAACGGGGGATCAAATCGAGCTCCTCGGTGTTCCCTTCGGCGGAACACCGATCATACATGCTGGCTGCCCAGCGAAGTCAATTCGGCTTTGCAGATTGGCCGCCGTGGCCGATAATGGTGGGCAAGGGTTTCTGAATGTGGGGGACTGCCGATGCCTTGGTGTGACGCGGCTGCCGGTCCTGGAACTAAAAGAGAGAGAAAAGAATGGGGCCTTTCTAAGGGCCCTTCTCCGCCCGTACAGGCTCGAAAAAAGGGCCCGGCTCGAATCTAGCAGAATGCTGTTATTATATCGTGAGGCGATAAAATGGTAAAGGGCAAGAACCCCAGACCTCTCCTGGACACAGAGTACGTTGCTTTGGCCGAGTTCCGCTATCAAGTCCGCCGGTTTTTGCGCCACATGGAAGATGAGGTAAGGACCACGGGGGTCAATCCCCAGCAGTACCAGACCGTGCTGGCGATCAAAGGCCTGCCCCGCGACCAGGTGCCCACCATCAGTTGCCTGGCTGAGCGCATGCAGCTCAACCACAACAGCATGGTCGAACTGGTGGACCGCTGCGAACAGAACGGCCTGTTGCGGCGCGTGCGCTCCGGCTCGGACCGCCGCCAGGTGACACTGGCCATCAGCGCTGAGGGTGACGCTCTGCTGAAACGGCTGGGCGCCGCTGCCCGCCAGGAGCTGCGCAACATTGGACCCATGCTGGTGGACTCGGTCCTTCGTCTTACCCACGAAGGGCGGCGAAGCAAGCCGGCGTCAAACCACAAGAAAAGAACAGGAGTCGTGAAAAAAACAGGCCCATGAAAGAACCCGAACCCGTAATATCTTCCGCTTCAAGACACGCAATTCCATCCGTAGATACCCTCAGAGATTTCACCACAACCTGGCGAGTGCTTCCCATATCCGGCCTGGCGCTGGTCATCGGCGTTGTGGCCGCTTACGTGGCGGTGGTCCTTCTCAAACTCATAAGCTTTTTTACCAACTTATTTTTCTATCAGCGGCTGAGTACCCAGTTCGCCTCGCCCGGTCAGCATCATTTGGGTTATTGGGTGGTGGCGGTGCCGGTGATCGGCGCATTGATCGTCGGCGTGATGGCGCGCTTCGGTTCTGACAAAATTCGCGGCCACGGCATTCCGGAGGCCATTGAGGCCATCCTGCTGCGCGGGGCCAAGGTAGAGCCCAAGCTGGCCGTGTTGAAGCCGCTTTCCGCGGCCATCTCGATTGGCTCCGGCGGGCCTTTTGGCGCGGAAGGACCCATCATCATGACCGGCGGCGCCTTTGGATCGCTGATCGCCCAGTTCTTTCATCTCAGCAGCGCGGAACGCAAGACCCTCCTGGTGGCCGGAGCCGCGGCCGGGATGTCGGCCACTTTTGCCGCGCCCTTTGCCTCCGTCTTACTGGCCGTGGAGCTGTTGTTGTTTGAATGGAAACCGCGCAGCTTCATCCCCGTGGTCTTGGCCAGCGTGGCCGCGGAAGCCGCGCGCATCCATCTGCTTGGTCCGGGACCCATTTTCCCCGTTCCATTGCATGCGGTGGCTTTGCGCCCCGCGGTTCTTTTCAGTTGTCTGCTGGTCGGACTGTTCAGCGGGTTTCTTTCCGCGCTGCTCACGCAGTTTGTTTACGGCATGGAAGATGCCTTCCTCCACCTCAAGAAAATTCATTGGATGTGGTGGCCGGCCATGGGCGGACTTGTCGTAGGTCTGGGCGGCTTGATTTACCCCCGCGCCCTTGGTGTGGGGTATGACGTGATTGGCCAGCTTCTGCAAGGCGATGCACCGGTCCGCATGATTCTGGGTGTGCTCCTGGTGAAGTCCGTGATATGGGGAGTCTCGCTCGGGTCCGGGACGTCCGGCGGCGTGCTGGCGCCCTTGCTGATGATGGGCGGCGCGCTTGGCGCGCTGGACGCTCTTTTTCTGCCCCACCAGGGACCGGGTTTCTGGCCGTTGATCAGCATGGGAGCCATGCTGGCGGGGACCATGCGCTCGCCGCTGACCGGCGTGATCTTCGCTTTCGAGCTTACCGGTGACTATCACTCCATCCTGCCGCTGCTCATCGCCTGCATGACCGCGCATGCCTTCACCGTGCTCACCATGGCGCGATCCATCCTCACGGAAAAAATAAGCCGGCGCGGACATCACCTGAGCCGCGAATATGTAGTGGATCCCCTGGAAGCTCTCGCCGTGGAGGACGTGATGCGCACGAGCGTGACCGCGTTTCCTATGGACACGCTGCTCTCTGAACTTGATCACGCTGCCATCCACGAGCAGAGTGGTCCCGGGCAGCGGCTCTATCCGGTCATTGGCCCTGCGAACCGGCTGGTGGGAGTGGTGACCCGCGGTGATCTGCGTAATTTGCAGGCGAACCTTACCCGCCGTGAGAGCGCCAGCATAATTCTGGCCGACCTGGTGAAGCATGAGACCGTTACTGCTTATCCAGATGAGCCGTTGCGGCATGTCGTCAACCGCATGGCCGCCACCGGGCTCACCAGGCTTCCGGTGGTCCAGCGCGGACCGGAGCAGGAGTTACTCGGCGTCATAGCCTTGCAGGATTTGCTCAAGGCCCGCGAACTCACCTTGCAGGAAGAGCACCATCGCGAGCGTGTTTTGCGGCTGCATCTGCCGCCGGCGTTGCGGCGTAATCGGGCGGAAACAAACGGATAGGCTTGCCGCGATCCGCAGCGCCCGGGCGGAGCTGCGCAGCATCGGTCCCATGTTCCCGACCACGCCTGATCATTTTTGGCGGCGTGCGGAAACTTTGCATCGGTCCCGCGTCCGGTTGCATCTTCTGAATTTGTCAGTCATAGCGGTGAGCACGCCACCGCGCCGCAGGAGGCAGGAAGAAAGATGCAGGAGACAGTCCAGCAGTACATCGAACGGATGTTGAGTCATAGCAACGGACAAGACCCGATGCGCATGCAGAAGGCCGCGCCGAAGAAGCTGGCTGCGCTGATCAAAGGCAAGAAGCAGCCGCAACTTTCGCGCCGGCCGGCGCCGGACAAATGGTCCGTGGCGGAGACCCTGGCCCACCTGGCTGACGCCGAAACCGTAATCTCCTGGCGCTTGCGCCACATCCTCGCCGCCAACGGCGCTCCCATACAGGCCTATGACCAGGCCGCGTGGGCCAAGACCTTCGACTACGCCGGCTGCGACGCGCGAGAATCGCTGGAAAGGTACCGCGTCTTGCGCGAAGCCAATCTGGCGCTGGTCAAGCGAGTGCCTAAGCGATTGTTGAAGAACTACGGCGTCCACCAGGAACGGGGAAATGAAACCATCACCCACATCATGCGCCTGACGGCCGGCCATGACGTGAACCATCGGCTGCAAGTGGAGCAGATCCTGAAGGGCAAGCGCTGAAGCAGATCCGTTCGCGATTTCAGGACCGTCGTCCTAAAAAACAGAAGCCGCCAGCTTATTGCGCCGGCGGCTCGTTGGTTCCGAGTTCTTATTTCTTGTCGGTGCTCGGGGCTGGTTCTTTCAGTTGGATCGAAAGCAGTTCGACTTCAAAGATCAGCGTCGCGTTGGGACCAATGGTCCCATCCGGCGTGCCGTTTTCTCCGTAAGCCAGGTTGGAGGGAACAAAGAGCTGCCATTTTGATCCGGTCGGCATCAGCTGCAGGGCTTCGGTCCAACCTTTGATTACGCCGCCCACGGTAAACGTGGCCGGCCCGCCGTGTTTTGCGGAGCTGTCAAATTCCGTGCCGTTGATGAAAGTGCCGCGGTAATTGCACACCACGGAGTCGGTCACAGTGGGTTTGGGGCCGGTTCCCGGCGTCAAAATCTTGTACTGCAGGCCGCTGGGCAGCGTTACCACGCCTTCCTTGGACTTGTTGGCGGCCAGGAATGGTTCGCCTTCCTTCTTGTTGGCTTCGCCGGCGGCCGCTTTCTTTTCCTGCTGCCTCTTGATCAGTACCCCTTGCAATTCCGTGAAGGCTGCTTTGGCTTCTTCATCGGTCATCTTCGTCTTACTGCCGGACATCGCGTCTTTCAGGCCCTGGAGCAGCAGGTTGGGATCAATCTCCACCGACTGGCGGTGCAGTTGTGTTCCCAGGTTCATGCCCAGCGCGTAGCTGACGCGTTCCTCCAGCGTAGCGAACGCCGGAGCGTCCTTGGGCTTGGGGGCGTCAGGCGTGGCAGCCGCGTTTGGTTTGGCCGCGGGGGTCGCCGGCTTGGGTTTGGCTGCCGCCGGTTGCTGTGCCACGACGGAAGAGGCGATCAGGACCACGGCCAGAGCCAGGGTGGTCTGAATGAGTCGAAAAGTTGGTGTCATGACACTATTCTTTCATTGCCGGGCGCAGCGCGCAAACCCGGCGTTTGTCTCCGGGACTTACCGTAGGCGTTGGACGGTCAGTTATCGTGTTGGCGATGGGGCCATGCAGGTTGTCCTGCCGCCAAAAGCAGAGGTTAATCGAAAAAGACAAGAGACTACCATCCTCAGCCGGCAATGCCTGGCCAACTGTCCGGACAAAACACAGTGAAACGAATTTCACTCTTCCATTTTCCGTTTTCGTAAATTTTGTGAGGCCGCGCGACGAATGAGGCATCTCGGCGTTCAATACCGCTGAAGAAGTGCAGGCGTTATTGCGCTGGCCATCAGCGGACAGCCCCGGCTTTCCTGTGGTTCCTCTGCTGGTCGCGTCGCCTCCCACAAAGTAGCGCCGGATAAGACTTGAGGCGCTTCAGCAGCACTCCAGCAACAGGAGTTCTGGCTTGCAGATTCCGGCCACACGGTTTCCATTTTCCAGCCGCTCGTCTAGCGGCAGGGCTCCCAAAAAAGAAACAGAAAGGATTCACTATGGCAAGTGTAGGATTTCAATCCACGATCAAGCCTTTTTTCACTGCGTGTTACCGTTCGCACATGCTCAACATCACGGGCTTGGATCTCTGGGATGCCGGCCAGGTGCAAACCAGCTGGGACGACATTAATAGCGAAGTTACGTCCGGCTCCATGCCGAAAGCCGGATGCCCCGAAGGCGTCTGGGACAAAATAACACAGCAACGGTTCCTCTCAGATTTTCTTGCCTGGAAGAACGCCGGGTACCCTCCGTAAAGCGCCATCGGCGCTGTTGTTTCTTCGAGCGCTCTTGTCTTCTCCCGGGCTTTCCTAACGCGGCTTCGTCTCAGCGTGGTCTTCATCACGCGCAAAAGAAAGGAGCACCATGGCAAGAAATATGGCCCTGAGTTGCATACTCCGACGGATTTCCGGCCAGACCGTGGCCGGCATAATTCTTCTGGCTCTTTGCTCAACCACTTGGGGGCAACCCTCAATACCCTGCCTCCCCGCTCCCACTCCGTCCGTCTCTTCATCCACTCTTCCCACGGAAGCTCTGCCGTGCCAGCACAACGGCATTACTCAGTTTGACGACTTCTCCTGGCGCAGTTTCATCGCGCTGATCTGGCCGGCAGCGAAAGGCCAGCGCGGCGTTCCTGATCCTACGCAGACCAACTTCCCCGTGAGTGGGCCGCTGGTGTTCGAGACCTATAAGGCGGACTGGGAAACGTTTCCGCCGCCGAGTTCCCCGAACCCGCCACCGGCGCCGGCCCCATGGACGAGCTTTGCCGGAACCACCAATCCTTGCGGAGCCTCAGTGAATGTCGGCTGGGGCGACGTGGTGCTTGCCTCCGATACCAAATTCGGCAACCTGGGGCTGGCCGGGTTTGGCAATTTCTTTGTTGGTCCTGTCATCTCCAGCGGATTTGCCCAGAGCACGGCGCAACAACACTACTTGCGCTACCAGGCCTCGTACAACCAGACGGAGTACAACCAGATCCTGAACAATCAGTGGTATCTGCAAGCGAACCTGGGGAACGTGACCTTCTGTTCCAACGGCGCCACTGTGGGCGGCCAGACATGTCCAGCTGAAAACAGCGTCGATCTAAAGTCCTCATGGATGGACATGGACGGCATTCCCGCGAATCTTCAGTCCCGTTATTACACCAAGCAAGCCTGGGTCCTGGATACAACCAGCGGAAAGTGCACGCAGCGCACCATGGGACTGGTTGGCCTGCATATTGTCTCCAAAACTCCTGCACGGCCTCAGTGGATTTGGTCCACCTTCGAACAGATTGACAATGTTCCCGTGGTCACGGGCGCCACGCCCACCAGCAATACGGCGTTCAACCTGAATGACGGCAACGCGAGCAATACCATGCCCATCAGTGACCCCTACTGCGTGCCCGGCCAACCCGGGAATCCGAATGGATGTCCCGGCACTCCACCGCCGCCTGCGGCCATGCCGGCAGACGCTTCTCAGGCAACGCGGTTCAACGTGACCAGGACCCAGCCGATCGGAATTGGTTACCCCCCTGGAAAACCTGACGAAACTACTCCTGCAACCAATGCCAATTATCAGGCGCTGCTGGCCAAGGTGGCTCCCGCCTCGCCCTGGCAGTATTACCAACTGGTGATGACGCAATGGCCTGTCCCGGGAAACACCCCGGCCAATCCGGGCTTTACCAAATTCTCATTTCCCGGCACCATCCCCAACCTCTCCTGCGTGAAGGGTGTCCCTGGCGCCTACTCCCAGGGATGCAGTTTTGCGAACGTTACTATGGAAACCTTCGATCAAACCAGCGTTACCAGCGGCTGTATGAGCTGCCACAACTTGACGGCTCATCCCAATGGACCCGGATCGCCGGGAAATGATT